>CAZMZN010000047.1:0-3099 GCA_964570945.1 uncultured Gammaproteobacteria bacterium | reverse complement strand
GAATCCCGCCTCCTCCGCATATTAAAAAAAATAACTTCCCTGTTAACTAAAATATCTGGAATTGTTTCAAACTTTGACTTTTCCGCTATTAATTCCAAAATTGCCCTATCTTGTCTAAGAGACTCTTCCTGTTTATTTTCTGCCTCTAAGTTTTCTTTTATTTTTTCACTTAATTCCTGCTTATTTTTTAATCCCAGTGTTTTGGCAAAGTCATCATTAATTTCCGGAATCTCTAATTTAAAGATTTCTTTTAATTCAACTTCAAAATCAACATTTTTGCCAGCTAGGTGTGATTGAAAGTTTTCTTTTGGGAATTTTAAGGTGAATTTTTTGCTTTCACCTTCTTTCATGCCTATAATCTTATCTATAAAGCCAGGTATAAAATAATCCTCGCCGGTGTAAATGCCGTGATTTCTTCCTTCCCCACCTTCCAAAGGGACACCGTCTTTTTTCATGGTTAGATTCACAACGGCTTTATCTCCTTTTTCCAGTTTTGATTCTTTTGGTGCGCGTATTTCTTTGGTTTGCATTTGCGCCAAGTCTTTCAAGGTTTTAGCAATTGATTCTTGGCTTGGTTTTGTGTCGCGCTTTTTAACGGAAAGTTTATTGTAATCTGCTAATTTTATAATTTTTGGCATGAGTGTTACTTCAGCCGTAAAAACCATTTCGTTTTCCGGTGCTTGCTTTATAATTTCAAAATAAGGCTGACCAACGGTTTCTAGGTCTTCGGCCAACATAGCATCTATAAAAGCTGTTCTTATAATGTTTTCAGTGGCGGCTTCAAGTACTTTCATCTCACCCAACCTTTTTTTAATTGTTTCATAGTCCGCTTTTCCCGGTCTAAATCCGGGAATGGAGGTGTTTTCAGAAAGTTCTTTAGCGGCTTTTTTCATTTCTTCAAGCACTTTTTCTGCCGGAACCGTAATGGTGAAAATAACTTTATTATCTTTTTGTTCTGTTTTATAAGACATAGTAATATCTAGTTTTTTAAGGAGTATAGCGAAGCGACTTTCTTTGTCAATAACAAAAAGCCGATTTCTCGGCTTTTTGTTGGTTTTGTGGGGTTTTTAGATGATCAGCGCAACGATTAGCAGGGCGACAATATTTAGAATTTTAATCATTGGATTGATAGCCGGACCAGCCGTGTCTTTATAAGGATCGCCAACAGTGTCCCCAGTAACGGCGGCTTCGTGTGCCAATGATTTTTTACCGCCATAATTTCCCATTTCTATATATTTTTTAGCATTATCCCAAGCTCCTCCGCCAGTAGTCATAGAAATGGCCAAAAATAGACCTGTAACAATTGATCCGACTAATAAGCCCCCTAATGCTTCCGGTCCCAGCAAAATACCAACTAAAATTGGAGAAATGACGGGAATTAGTGCCGGTACGAGCATTTGGCCTAAAGCGGCTTTTGTAACAATGTCAACGGCGGCACCATATTCAGGTTTAGCGTTTCCTTCCATAATTCCTTTAATCTCTTTAAATTGTCGCCTTACTTCTTGAACAACGGCTCCAGCTGCTTTTCCAACCGCCTCCATGGCCATTGCCGCAAAAATAAATGGAAGCAGGCCTCCAATTAACAAACCGGTAATTACATAAGGGTTTGATAGTGAAAATGCAAAGTTTTCGCCTGCTTTTACCAACTCTTCGGTATATCCGGCGAACAAAACCGTTGCCGCAAGACCGGCTGAAGCGATGGCATATCCTTTTGTAACCGCTTTTGTTGTATTGCCGACAGCGTCAAGTGGATCGGTGACATCGCGCACTTCTTTTGGTAAATTAGACATTTCGGCTATACCCCCGGCATTATCTGTAATTGGTCCATATGCATCTAAAGTTACAATAATTCCTGCTAAAGAAAGCATGCTCATTACCGCCATGGCTGCACCGTAGATATCGGCTAGCGCATAAGATCCTAAGATACCAGCAACTATAACCAGAACAGGCATAGCTGTAGATCTCATAGAAAGAGCCAAACCGGCAATTATATTTGTACCGTGGCCCGTTTTCGAAGCTTTGGCTAGATTTTTAACCGGTTTATATGATGTGGATGTGTAATATTCGGTGATAACAACCATTAAAGCTGTAACTGCCAGCCCAATAAGTAATGACCAGTAAATTGCGTTGGCATCCACCCCTTCAACATTACCTAAGATATAATTTGTTAAAGGATAAAAAGCTGCCGCTGATAAAACACCGGTTACTATTAAGCCTTTGTACAGGGCTGGCATTATTGCTTGATTTTTTCCAAGTTTAATAAAGAATGTTCCTATAATGGAAGCGATAATGGCCACAGCTCCAACCGCCAATGGAAAAGTTATAACAGCTTCAATTGTGCCGTATGTAAGAGCGCCCAATAACATGGCTGCTACTGTGGAAACCGCATATGTTTCATATAGGTCTGCGGCCATTCCGGCGCAATCACCGACATTGTCACCGACATTATCAGCGATAACAGCTGGATTGCGCGGATCATCTTCCGGTATTCCCGCTTCTACCTTACCAACCAAATCAGCGCCAACATCTGCCGCTTTGGTAAATATCCCTCCACCTAACCTGGCGAACACAGAGATTAATGATCCTCCAAAACCTAATCCAACCAATGCACCAATGTTATGAGTAAAATAATAAAAGCCGGCAATACCTAAGAGCCCTAAAGAAACAACAAATAAACCCGTTACCGAACCGCCTTTAACGGCGACAGCTAAGGCGGAAGCCATGTCTTTTTTGGCTGCCTCAGCGGTGCGAACATTGGTTCTTACCGAAACCATCATTCCAATATATCCGGTTAATCCAGATAAAATGGCGCCAATGGCAAAACCAATAGATGTTTGCCAATCAAGGAAAAATCCCATTAAAAAGAAAATAGCTATTCCAATTAAGGAGATTACGCGATATTGGCGGGCCAAATATGCGTTGGCTCCTTCTTGAATAGCCAATGCTATACCTTTCATTTTTCCTTCTCCAGAAGGAAGCTTCAAAATTGAAGCGATAAGGAAACTTGTATATAAAATGGCTGCAAGAGCCACTAATACCGAAAATGTTAATACATTCATAGACAATTAATTTTTTGTAGCTTAATGATACGGTTTTTAT
>CAZMZN010000046.1:0-4203 GCA_964570945.1 uncultured Gammaproteobacteria bacterium | reverse complement strand
AGACCACGAATTCTTTGAGAGGTTGAAGTCTCATGTTAAAATAAAATAAACTCTAATCAACTAAATTTTATGATTTCAAAAACAACTAAACTCACATCTGTTGCTGTTTTAACCCTGGCAATAAGCTTGGGAGCGATTTTTGGCATCTCCCCCGCTCGCGCTTTAACCGATTTAAACGATATAAAAGCCGGAGATCTTATAAGAGGAGAGTCATTCTCTGCTGTTTATTACATGGGAGCTGATGGATTTCGTTATGTTTTTCCAAACGATAAAACATATTTCACTTGGTATGATAATTTTGATGATGTGATTTGGATTTCAGATTCAGATTTAGCAAAGATCCAAATTGGAGGCAATGTCACCTACAAGCCTGATGTAAAAATGATAAAAATCACTTCTGATCCCAAAACTTATTATGTAGGCGAAGGTGGGGCGTTATATTGGGTTCCTTCCGAAGAGGTAGCTACAGCGTTATATGGCAGTGATTGGAACACAAAAATTGATGATGTTCCAGATTCATTCTTCACCAATTATACAATTACCGGCGAAGAGGCAACGGCATATATCAGGCCAACCAGCGACATATATAATACTTATACAATTAATGATGATAAAAACCTGGTTGCTCCAGAAGAAATCAGTATTACAAGCGACGGCTACAGTCCAATCAGTGTTAATATTGAAGCCGGTCAAACAGTTAAGTTTATTAATAATGATAGCGAAAAACACACTGCTTCAGCAGAAGATTTAACATGGGGAACGGGAACAATTTCTCCTGGTAACAGTTATGTGCAACGATTTGACGAACCGGGAACATACACTTTCTTTGACAGTTATGATTCCGGCAATACAGGCGCTATTTACGTAGAATAAAGAAAAAAATAAAAACCCATACAAATAACCGCTTGGAGCGGTTATTTTGTTATGCGCATCTTTTTGTATTATTTGCTATAATTAAAAAAAATAACTTTGATTATGAAATCAATTCACTGGTTAATTTTTGCCATCGCCTTTTGGGTGATCTTAGCCCCCTTTGTTGGTGATGATATTATAAATCTTTTTTTACAATCCGATTGGAACAATTTAATGATGATTAATTTACTTAAATGGGATGATTTATTCTTAGGTATAACTATTGCTATTCTGGCTTTATTAGCTGTCACTGCAGAACAAGGCGACCGCAAACACCCCGGCCTAAAAGCAATGCACTGGTTTCAAGTGATGATAGGCGCTTGGATAGCAGCTGCGCCTTTTGCGTTAAATTTTGATTATTCAGCTTTTACTTGGTCGCATTTTATTACAGGAATGTTTGCCGCCACCTTTGCCCTTATTCAAATAACTTACGAAGATTAAAATGAAAAAAACATCATATAAAATCCCTTCCTTATCCAAAAAAAAACTTTTCAGCCTTGAAAAAAAGGCTAATATTATTCGTCAAGACATTTTAAAAATGTTATATGAAGCAGGCAGTGGACATCCTGCAGGAGCACTTGGATTGGCTGATATTTTCAGCGCTTTGTATTTTCATATCTTAAATCACGACCCAAAAAATCCGCAAAAAAAAGATAGAGATAGATTATTTTTATCTTGCGGACATACTGCTCCCGTTCGCTATGCTGCAATGGCTGAAGCGGGTTACTTTCCAAAATCAGAACTAAATACTCTACGCAAATTAGAATCGCGCCTGCAGGGACATCCGGAAATTACCCGCATGCCAGGCCTGGAAAACACCTCTGGCCCTTTGGGAGATGGCGCCGCTCAATCAACTGGCGCCGCCATAACGGCAAAAATAAACCGTCAATCATGGTTAACTTATTGCGTTATATCAGACGGAGAATTACAAAGTGGCATAGTTTGGGAAAGTGCTCTTTTCGCCGCCAAATACAAATTGGACAATCTTGTCTGGATAATTGATAGAAATAATATCCAAATTGACGGTTATACTTCTGAAGTAATGCCTATTGAACCATTGCATGATAAATTCGCATCTTTCAACTTTTATGTCATAGAAATTGACGGGCATAATATTGCTGAATTTATAGACGCCTGCCGATTGACGGAAACCATTAAAGAACAACCAGCGGTTATAATAGCTCACACCATCCCCGGTAAAGGAGTTAGCTTTATGGAAAACAATCCCGCCTGGCACGGCAAGCCGCCGCAGAGCAAAGCGCAATTAAATAAAGCTCTGCAAGATTTAAAAATCATTGATTAAAAATATGCTGGTTAAAAACTGGAAAAATAAACGCCTCTTGCTACATGAAACAACTCGACAAGGATATGGCCGCGGCTTATTAAAAATCGGCCAAACAAATAAAAATATAATTGTTATCAGTGCCGACCTTACAGAATCCACTTATTCTGGTGATTTTGAGCGTCAATTTCCTGAACAATTTATACGCATCGGAGTTTCCGAACAGTCGTTAGCAGGTATTGCTGGCGGTTTGGCGTTAAATGGAAAAATCGTTTTCTTATCGTCATACGCTGCTTTTTCCCCGGGGCGCAATTGGGAACAAATAAGAACTGTCGCCTGTCTACAAAATACAAATATAAAAATAATCGGCTCGCATGCCGGCTTATCCGTCGGACCGGATGGCGCCACCCATCAGATGACTGAAGACATTGCTTTGATGCGAGTATTGCCCAATATGACGGTTTTAGCGCCTGCCGATGCTCGAGAAGCTGAAAAAGCCACCATCGCAGCCGCAAAAAAACGCGGTCCTGTTTATATTCGCCTGGCACGGAATAAAACCCCAATTTTTACAACGGCCAATTCTCCATTCACCATCGGTGAAGCGCAAATCTTAACAAAAGGAAATGATGTTGCCATCGTCGGCGCCGGGCCAATTTTATATGAAGCTTTAATAGCGGCGGACAATTTAAAACAATATGGTATAAAAGCAAGGGTCATCAATAGTGCCAGTATCAAACCGCTAGATGAAAAAACAATTCTCACAGCAGCGAAAGAATGCGGAGCTATTGTTACTGTTGAAGATGCTCAAATCGCCGGAGGATTAGGAAGCGCAATTGCAGAATTAACATCGTTGGAATTTCCAGTGCCAATTGAAAGAATAGGCCTAGATGATAAATTTGGAGAATCAGGTAAAGCTGAAGAATTATTTGAAAAGTTTAAATTAACATCGCCTTACATTATAAAAGCGGCAAAAAAAGTTATAAAAAAGAAATTTAGCCGTTAATTATGAGGATTAACAAATATCTTTCCGATTCCGGTTTTTGTTCCAGGCGCAAGGCTGATAAACTCATTGCCGACAAAAAAGTCATGATCAACAATCATATAGCTGAAATCGGCGAACAAGTAAATGAAAACGATGATGTTTTTGTAGATGGTATACTAATAAAACCGCGCTCATCAGATACCATAATAGCATTCAATAAACCCGTGGGATCTATTTGTACCACAGATCCCAAGGCGAACAATACGGTATTTGATTATATCGGATCGGAAAAAAGATTGTTTTACATCGGAAGACTCGATGTTGCTTCTTCGGGATTAATGCTCTTTACCGATAATGGTGATTTGGCAAATAAAATCGCTCATCCATCTTCTAAGCATGAAAAAGAATATATTGTCACAGTGGATAAACCTTATGATAGAAAATTTATCAATCAAATGAGACAAGGTGTTATTTTGAGGGACGGAAAAACAAAACCGGCATTATTTAAAAAAATCAGCTCTACTCGCTTTCGCCTAATAATCACTGAAGGCAGAAATAGGCAAATACGCAGAATGTGTGAAGCTCTAGGATACAAAGTGAAAAAACTAAAACGAGTACGCATAATAAATATAAAGCTAGGCGATCTTGGTGAAGGTAATTGGCGGCATCTCAGCAAAAAAGAACGCCGACGCCTGTTGGAAGTAATATGAATTCTATCGCTCTTTTAATTATGGGCATTATAATCGGCAGCGCCGCCATCGCTGGCTTGTCTGCCGCGCCATGGATACCAAGCACCAAAAGACAACAAAAATTGTTAATTAACAATATAAAAATAAAGCCTAACGACAATGTTTTTGATTTAGGTTGTGGTACCGGCACTTTACTAAAGGCCTGCCTTGAAAAAGCCCCCCAGGCAAACTATTACGGAATTGAATTATCACTGCTACCATATTTAATTGCAAAAATTCGTTTTTTGAAAACGCCAAATGTCAAAATAAAATTTGGCAACCTCTTCAAAACAAATCTT
>CAZMZN010000045.1:0-4220 GCA_964570945.1 uncultured Gammaproteobacteria bacterium | reverse complement strand
ATCAATGACGATATAGCCAACCAAAAATAAAAAAAAAAACCATAACCCACCACATTGGTCAAAATATTTTTTTCATGTATTCCAAAAGGAAAAATATATTGAGCGAACGGAATACGCGTCAAAATATTATCCCAAAAATCAGCTGATACGACATTATTATCAGTTACCTTTGTTGCAAGTTCATCAACCACCGTTTGTACAGTATAACCACTGGTTAAAACCGATCCATATGTAGAAACATTCAAATAAGCCATTAAAGTTAATACAAGCACAGCGCCCAATGCGAACACCGATAACGACTTTAAAGATATCTTTTTACGAAAATACCAAACTACAAATAAAAGTATTACCAATATCCAAATAATCTCAGACATTCTGATTATAAAAGCGATTGAAAATAATAAACCAGCCAAAAACCAATATATAACCTCGTTTCTTTTATACGCAATAATCACCGCCCAAAACGCAAACAGCAAAAAAGCGACAAAAGCAACATTATGCATCATGACCCTGCCTGAATAATACCAAAAAGCCGGATGAACCATTAATGCTAAAGCGGCCAAGTCGGCTATCTTTTTATCATAATTCATCAGCAATATTATCTGCCGCCAAGTATAAATAGCTAAAACCGCTAAAAGGGGTGTCAAAAACAAGGCCGCTTCTTGGCCAAAAATTTTCATTACCAAACTGGCTAATAATGGGAAACCCAAGAAACTTACCGGGACAATAAAATCACCCAACACAAAAGCGCTGCGAGGATGAAGCAAGCCTGACAACATAAGATTATCAGGTTCATATATTTTAAAATTATTTTCACTAGCAAAATGGGTTGCAAAAATAAAATTCGCGTTTTCATCTGGAGAATTAAAAATATCAATGCCCGCACTTAACCACAAACAAGAAACAAAAAACAACGACAAAATAACAAAGCGGCTGACTTTATACACACCATTCATAAACTGTATGTTAACAAAGCTATAATGGCAAATACAACCGCTAAAACTAAAGTGCCCTCTGAAATATCAACAAACAAATCAAGGCCCGCCCAAACCGCTAATAACAAGAACAAAATGCCAAAGAATTGTAAAAGCATTTTTATTTTTCCCCAAACATTTGCATGAACAACATCGCCGCGGCGACGATGGTACCAACCGCCAATAATCATCATTATTTCCAAAAATATAACCGCCCAAGCAATATAGGGATTAATATAACGAAACAATATTAAAAGCAAAACCGAACCGATTAAAATTTTATCAGCGACAGGATCATAAAACGCCCCCCAATCAGTCACTTGCTTGCGCCACCTAGCCAAAGATCCGTCAATCGTATCTGTAAAAGCCGCAAATAAAAACAAAGGCACCCCCCAACTATATTTTTGCCAAAATAACAACAATAAAACGGGCAATGTTAAAAAAATACGCAATATCGTAAAATGATTTGGTGTTAAAAAATCCGGAACCAAAGCTACTATGGGCTTCATTAAAAAATCGTGCGGGTATAATTTTTCCGGATCTCTTTTTTTCATAAAACTGCTATAATGATAACAAATTATGCCAATCTTGACAGCAACAAACAATACGCATACAAAATCTGAGCTCATCTATTTGCGTTTTTCGTTATTTTTAGCTTTACTCGCTATTTTTGGCAGTTTGGCATATTACTTTTATTTTTTAAACACAATTACCTTATTAACATCAGCGTTAATTGCACTTGGCGTTGATTACGCTATCACCAAAAAAATCCGCCCAATATTATATTCTTCCAGCAACAAACCAAAAATTACCAATAAAGAAATCGCAGCCTTAATTGTAATTATTATTGGTAATTTTGCATGGTGGCAACAAATTTTATCCCACAGTATTACGGAACCGATTCGCTCCCCCTGGCAAGAAATCAATCCCTTTAGCATAGCGGCGCTAATGCTCGCAATATTTGCCAATATATTATTATTGCAAAGAAAATTAAACAAACTCTCAATTACTAGTTTTGCTTTTACATTTTTCTCCGCCATATCATTGGCGGCCGCCGCTTACCCGTTGGGCTACGGTTTTGATCCCTTTGTACACCGAGCGACAATGAAACATATTGCCGAATTTGGAACCATTACCCCAAAACCGTTATATTACATTGGTGAATACAGTTTGGAACTGTTTCTAAATATAATCTTGCCTTTAAAGTTTATAGACATTTGGCTTACACCTGTATTGGCAGCAATTTTAATAATTGGCGCCATCACCGTAGCCATAAAACACCTTCAACAATTAACACCTTTGGCTTTATTGGTGCTTTTTCTATTGCCTCTTATTAATTTTATCAACACAACACCGCAAAGTCTAAGCTATATATTCCTCATTGCCACTCTATTTATTTCTCTACCCTTATGGTTAGAGAACAATACTTACCCGCCAAAATCAATACCTATAATTTTAATGCTGGCGGCAATAGTTATCCATCCCTTAGCGGGCATACCAGCCTTATTTTATTTAGCCGCTCTATTTACAAAAAAATACAAATTAATCAATATTTTTGTTTACATAACGGCTGCTATCGCTTTACCTGCGGTTTTTTATCTGCAAAGCAAAATAACCGGATTGGATATTGAACTTTCATTATCAAATTTATCAGCCTCAGCTATAAAGCCGTCAATTTTCTTTGGCAACCACTTTTCCGCTTGGTTGGACGGTGTTTATCTTTTTATTGATAACAATTTAATATTGCTATTTTTGCTGGCTTTGGTTGGTTATTCGCAAGTTAAAAAAACAAATCTAAAATATTTGTTGATTTTCCCTTTTATTTGGTTAATAAACTATACAATTTTAATTTCAATTTTTCGCTTTGACTTTTTGATAAGTTATGAACAAAACAATTATGCTGAGCGTCTAATTACCATAACCGCCATCTTTCTGTTGCCTTTGGCCGCGATTGGCATTTCCATAATTGGCCAAAAATTGAAAAAATCAAATTTCGCTTTTATTTCATTTTTAACTCTTTGCGTTTTAGCGGCTGGAGCCAGTATCTACGGTGCTTATCCGCGCCATGATAATTATGCCCGTTCGGCCGGATTTAATGTTGGTTTAAACGACATATCAGCCGTTCACATGATTGAAAACTATGCTGACGGCCAAGACTACATAGTGTTATCAAATCAAGCTTTAGCGGCGGCCGCTCTACAGGAATTTGGCTTTAAAAAATATTATAAAAACAATATTTTCTATTATCCAATTCCAACAGGAGGGCAACTTTACCAATATTATTTAAAAATGGCTGAAAATTACCCATCAACAGAAACGATGCTGCAAGCAATGGATTTAGCCGGTGTCAATCTAGGATTCTTTGCTATCAATGATTATTGGTGGCAAAGTGAAACAATTATTGAAAATGCAAAAAAAGAAGCAGATGATTGGTTTGCCGTTGGCAACGGCGCGATCACAATTTTTATTTGGCAAAAACAAAATTAATGTTTTCTTTCAATAACTTCTACAATCTTGGCAGTCAATTTTTGCCGATATTTTTGTAAATTATAAGGAGCAACGGTTTTTCGTATTTCTGATTTCATGCGACCAAATCTTTCCTTTTGATAATCTAATTGCTTAATGGCGGCTATCAAATCGGACTCGTCATTGGGCTTAAATAAAAAACCATTTTTACCATTTTGCACCAATTCACCCACGCCGCCGATATTAGCAGCCAATACTGGCAATCCAGCTTGTAAAGCTTCATAGATCACGGTCGGCGAATTTTCATAACACAATGATGGCACCACCAAAGCATCGGCAATCTCCAAACAATTAATCAACTGCTCTACCGACACATACCCAAGATAAGTGATATTCTTATTTGCTGCCGCTTTTTCTTTTACATAATCAATTTCTGTTCCTTCGCCGGCGATAATTAATTGAGCCTCAAAATCAATCTTTTCAAAAGCGTTCAGCAGCAATTTGATACCTTTATGCTCTTCCAATTGGCCAACAAACAATAAACGTAAAGCTCCCGGCAAACGCTCCGTTTTTTCCAGTAATGAAAAATCAGGTGCAGGATTAGGCAATACCACTCTTTCAGAATTGGCAAAAAAATGGTGCTTATCATATTCTTTTTTTAGATAAGCCGATGGGAAGATAACCAAATCAGGAACACCAAACGCCCATTTACATACTTTTCTATAAACCTTATAAAAAGGCCTGGTTAACAAATTAATTTTTTCCTTCCCGGCTAACAAT
>CAZMZN010000044.1:2494-4246 GCA_964570945.1 uncultured Gammaproteobacteria bacterium | reverse complement strand
AATAAAAACGAATAATTTTCCACAAAAACCTGCGCCTGTTCAAAAACAGGAGGAAAAATCAAGATCATTACCCCGGCAACAGCAGCGATCATTAAAAGATAAACAATCAATACCGCAAAGCCTCGCGGCACTTTTACTTTTTCAAATTTAACCGCCAAAGGATCTATGATTAAAGAGATAATCCAGGCTAAAAATAAAATTACAAAAACATCTTTTAATAAATACAATCCGAAAATAATGAGCGGCAATAATAACGCTTTTAACATTGTGCCCGTGCTGATAGATACTTTGAGCACAGCTTCCTCCTTGTGAGCTTTCCTCATAACAAGTATAGTATACCATAGTCAAACGCTTATCTCTATTGTTTTATGTCAACTTTGGCTATAAATAAACGAGCTCGCTTTGATTATGACATCTTAGAAGAATTTGAAGGCGGCTTGCTTTTATTTGGTTATGAAGTCAAAGCGGCCAAACTCGGCAATATAAATATGCAAGGCGCATTTTTAAGTATTCGTGATAATGAACTGTGGCTAAAAAACATGCATATTGGAAGATACAAACCCGCCGGCGGCAAACCTGAAGATTATAATCCAACGCGTGATCGTAAAATTTTAGTTCACAAAAAAGAGATCAAAAAATTGATTGGCAAACATAAAGCGGAAGGATTGACAATTGTCCCCATTCGTGTTTATACTAAAGGCGCTTTAGTAAAGCTTTCATTTGCTTTGGCGCGAGGAAAAAAGAAGCACGAAAAACGCGAAAGCATTAAAAAACGGGAAGTTGAAAAACACATTAGAGAAGAGTTAAAAAAGACCAGATACAGTTAACCGGCGTGCGCCGTCCACTGTGCAACAAAAGCGCTCTTGTCCGGCATTGGCCAACGAGAGCTTTTTTTCAAAAGTGGACATTGAACGGGGCTCGCTGGGAATCGATGGCGGAGCAATTCATTAACGGTCAAGGAAGAGTGGCGCTACACTCTTTAAAAACAAAAGCGCAAAGTGATAAATGCAAACACAATCGCAAAGGTTCGCAGCATGTTCCGCATGCCTGCGACCGCTCTAGCTGTTGCCTAACAATATCAGGCCAGCCATCTGCCCCGCACACGCTCGCTGGCGGGAACAGGTGTCATAGTTGCGAGCTATAACAGCGCATCTCAGCCGGCGCTGTCGAAAGCATAGGCTGAAAACCATATGCGTATTTTTTCTTCGTTTGAACGTATATGGATAAATAACGAAGATAACCTTGTAAAAACCGTTAATGCAATTACCGACCAGACGCGGGTTCAACTCCCGCCGAGTCCACCAATAAATAATATATTAAAATGCGAATACACAGACATAGGCACAAAAAACCTAAATATAAAATTCCGCAATTTCGTGTAAATGAACAAATAACGGTACCGGAAGTGCGTTTAGTGCATGAAAATACGGCCAATATCATGCCAACGGCAGACGCGTTAAAAATAGCTGAAGATCTGGGGTTGGATTTAATAGAAGTATCACCAAAAGCCGAACCTCCTGTTTGTAAGATCATGGATTACGGCGCTTTTAAATACCAAAAAGAAAAAGAAATTAAAAAACAGCGCGCCGCCTCAAAAGAAGTTGAAGTAAAAGGCATCAGATTGTCTTTTCGTATAGGCGCAAGTGATTTCAATGTTCGTTTGGAACAAGCGAAAAAATTCCTAGAAAAAGGCCATAAGTTAAAAATTGAAATGCAATTGCGAGGCCGCGAAAGAGAACATAAAGATAGAGC
>CAZMZN010000044.1:0-2484 GCA_964570945.1 uncultured Gammaproteobacteria bacterium | reverse complement strand
AAAGAAATTTTCAACAATTTCGTCAATCAATTAAGCGAATCATACCAAATAAAAATAGAAAGTCCGATTCAATTTCAAGGAGGACGAATGAATATGATTGTTGCTCGTGAAAAATAATTTATCCCCATTTGGTTGACAAAATAATGTCAATCACCTACAATACCGCCGTTATGAAATTAAAAACCTATAAAGCACTGGCAAAGAGGATTAAAACAACCAAAAGTGGCAAGCAAATTAAAAGAAAAGCCGGCCAAGATCATTTTAATTCTCGTGAAAACGGTAAAACAAAACGAAATAAGCGTTCTGATGTTTTGGTTACCAAAACACTGGCAAAAAACATCAAAACATTGACGCCTTACAAATAATATATGCCGAGAGTAAAAAGAGGAATAATCCATAATAAAAAACGACGCAATTTACTCAAAAGAGTAAAAGGTTTTAAGTGGGGACGAAAAAGTAAAATACGCTTGGCAAAAGCGGCCGCGTTAAAAGCGGGAGTACATGCTTTTCGCGATCGCCGCGCCAAAAAAAGAGTTTTTCGCCGATTATGGAATGTAAAAATAAATGCCGGTGCTCGCGCCAATGGCACAACATATTCACGCTTTATTGACGGACTGAAAAAACACAATATTAATCTGGACAGAAAAGTACTGGCAGAAATTGCGGAAAAATACCCTAAGGTATTTGCTAAAATAGCCGAAAAAATCAAATAATAAAATCGCCCTAAAATGGGCGATTTTTGTTAGTCCTCACTTCCGACATCATCGCGAATGCCGCGATAGATAAGGCGCTGTTTCGCCAACCACTTCTCAGCGTCTTTTTTGTTATAAAACGCGCGGGCCAATGTATCGGTGAAATAATTATCAGCGCCGCATACTTCTCCTTCAATCACAGCAGACCAACGCAATTCGCGATCTGCGCGCAATAAAGGAGATAAAGGAATTCGTCGGCCGCGATACGACAATCGAACCGATCGGCCATAATTTTCTGTGACGGTCGATATAAGTAAATCACGACCATCACCTGCATCGCCTTCTATGTAAAACAAAGCGACATGAACCGAGCGCTCACTTCCAGCTCGCAATCTCTCGCGTGCTTTTGCTTGAAATAAAAGCGATTCATAGTGCCGCACTTGTTTGTTATAATATTTTAACATTTTTTCCAAAGCGGCAATGCGCTGTTTTGTCATTTTTACCTCCTGAAATTAAGATTGCATATTTTCAAAAAAAAGACAATAAAAAAGCAAACGCGCACCGTTTGCCAGTAAGTCAATGCTATTCCTCTTTTTTTATATTTTTTTGCGCCGCCATTAAACGACGCGTTTCTCGGCACTGGTAAAAATACTCCAGCGCTAAAAAAATAAAAACAGAAACCAAAAAAATGATTCCAAAAATTTTCATGGCGACCTCCTAATTAATTTTTACCGTTCTATAAACAACTTGTCAAATAGTTATTTTTTAAAAATTTCTTTTCCAAAGATATTAAATGTTCTAATTGCTATATCATTAGCATCTGTAACAACAAATATCCCATCTTTGATAAAAAATTCAATATCCCCACTTTCATCACCGGCATCATCATAAAAATACGGAATCCACTCTTTAAATACAAGATTACCATTTCTATCCAGCGCATTCATGCCTTTTATTGATTCTATAACGGAAAAATTATCCTGATAATTTAAAATTTCCGCATCTTGATAATTCTTTTCAAATACGAATTCACCTTCTTTTGTAATTATATTTATACTATCATCATTCATTACCACAATAGCGCGTTCACAATGAAAATCACCTACAGTCTTGATTGCATCACTAGATAGCCAATCGGAAAAAATCAATGTGCCCGATCGATCTATAAAATTAAAACCTTGATCAATATCATATACCAACGCATAGCCATTATGAAAATTGCGAACATCACGATACGGCAACCATTCATGAAACTGCAATTCGCCATCTTCATTTAGAAAATTATATTTACCGGATTGATTTCTCACTCGCGCTAACCCATCCGCGCGAAAAAAACTAACATCAGGATAATTCATCCAATCATCAAGCAACCACTCTCCATCAGCATTTAAAAAATTTTTATTACCTTTATAATCTTCCACCAACGCATAACCGTTCTGAAAAATATTAACCTTTTTATATTCAAACCACTCGTCAAACTTAAAAGAGCCGTTGCTCATCAATAAATTATATACAGATATACTACTCCCATTTCTGTCAACCGATTTGCAAACCAATACACTCTTGCCTTTTGTCTCTATAAATGAACTGCTCACCCTTAGTTTTTCGGACAACCACTGTTGTCTTATTGGCTGCATAGAAAGATCAAGAAAATTCCAAGCTCCATTTTTTTGAACCACCCTAGCATAACCATACTCAAATCTATCTACAGTGCTATATCTTTTCTCAGTTGCAATTTCACCCTTAGTATTAATAAATGTCCATTCATTATCGGGTAGTTCAACAGCGGCAA
>CAZMZN010000043.1:662-4388 GCA_964570945.1 uncultured Gammaproteobacteria bacterium | reverse complement strand
CTTTTATCATTAAAAAAATGCGTGAAGAAGGGGCAGATATCGGCGGCGAAGTTTCTGGCCACTTTTATTTTAAAAACAGTTCTTTTTTGGAAGCGATTGATTATACCGCTTTGTTGGTGATAAAAATTTGGCGAGAGTCGGGTAAAAAGTTTTCCGAATTGTTAGATCCGTTTACTCAATATGCAAATAGCGGCGAGATTAATCGCAAAGTAGCTGATAAGGAAGAAGTATTGCGTCGTTTTAAAGAATTGTATATTGGCAAGGCTGATGTTGTTGATGAAACGGACGGTTTACGCTGTGAATTTTCTGATCAGTGGTGGTTTATTATTCGCCCTTCAAATACTGAGCCGATAATGCGTCTTACTATAGAGGCTGTAAATGATCAATTATTAAAAGAAAAAGTATCGGAATTATCTGAATTATTGTATTAATTTATGATAGGTTTTTTTGATTCCGGCGTGGGGGGGCTTACCGTATGGCGAGAAGTAAATAAAAGAATTCCTCAATTTTCAACTGTATATTTTGGTGACAATAAAAATGCGCCATATGGAGATTTATCTAAGGAAGAGATTTTGAAATTAACAAAAAAAGGAGTTGAATTTTTGTGGGGTCATGGCGCTTCGCTCGTGATTTTGGCTTGCAATACAGCATCGGCTATCGCTTTGCCTTATATACAAAACAATTTACCTCATGGCAAAAAAGTGTTGGGCATTATAACTCCTACGGTTGAAGTGCTGTCATCATTATCAGCTGATAATATTGGTATTTTGGCCACCATAGCGACCGTGCAATCAAAAATTTATGAACAAAAATTAGCTGAAAATAAGTGTTTAAGCAGAATTACAGCGCACGCTTGTCCGTCTTGGGTAATGCTGGCGGAAACCGGACAAAAGAAGCGGGCAACCAAAATTATTGCCAGTGATGTGAGTCGGCTATTGGAAAAAAGCGGCCGGCCGGATGTGGTGTTATTGGCTTGCACACATTATCCTGTTTTTTATAACGAGGTAATAGCCAATTTACCGGCGGGAATTAAAGTTTTGAGTCAAGGTGAATTGGTGGCTGATAAATTGATTGAATATATATCTCGACATCAAGAATTGTCGTTTGACCGCCAAGGCGAGCATTTGTTTTATACCAGCGGAGATCCGATTGCGGTGGAAAATATCGCCGCCGGCATTATAGCTGAGCCGATCAGATTTAAAAAAGCTGAATTGGATTAAAAAAAATATTGAAATTTATGTTAAAATTGATATTGTTATGAATTTTGTTGTTGAACAGGAAACATTTTCCGGTCCGTTGAGCTTGTTGCTGGAATTATTGGATAAAAACAAACTGGAAATAAAAGATGTTTCTTTAAGGGCTATCGCGGGCGATTATTTGCGTTTTATTAAAGAACAAGAGGTGCCGTCTGAACAAATGGCTGATTTTTTATTGGTCGCTTCAAAATTAATCTATTTAAAAAGCAAAGAATTAATGCCTTATTTAGTGCTTGAAGAAGAAGAGCGAGGGGTTCGTGATTTAGAAGAGCAATTGCGTTTATATCGCTTATTTTTGCGGGCGGCGGATAAATTGGCTGATAAGTTTTCTGACGCAGAAAGGTCATTTGCGCGTATTCCGACTAAAAGAATGCAAAAAATTGAATTTAGCCCTCCTGCAAATGTTGATAAAGAGTCTTTGCGAAGTTCTTTTGTAAATTTGTTAAAAAAGTTGGAGCCTTTTTTTGCTTTGCGTGAAGTCTCCATGGAAAGAGTAAAAAGTGTAGAAGAGAGACTGCAGGAATTGAAAGGGGCTTTAATACAGAGGAAGAAAATTTCTTTTCGCGACTTATCCAGAAGACAAGGTAAAAAAATTGATGTCGTTGTTAGCTTTTTAGCTTTATTGGAACTGGTCAGGCAACAATTGGTATATGCCAAGCAAGAAGAAAATGATATTATCATTGAAAAAATATGAGTGATAATCAGAAGGCAAAATTGGAGGCGATATTATTTTTATTGGCTAAACCCTTAAAATATTCAAAATTGGCCAAAGATTTGAATATTAAAGTAGCGCAAGTTAAAGAATTGGTTAATGAATTGGCGCGAGAAAAAAATAATAGCCATAGCGGCATTCATATTTTCCAAACTGACGATGAGGTATCTTTGGTTACCAATCCCGAATTAAATGATTTTCTTAGTTCTTTTGTAAAGGCGGAAAAAACAGGGAATTTAACACCGCCGCAACTTGAAACTTTAACTGTTATTGCTTATCGCGGCCCGATTACCAAAGCGGAAATAGAGCAGATACGCGGAGTTAATTGTTCCATTATTTTGCGTAATTTGTTGATGCGCGGTTTGATTGAGGAAAAAGAAGATGATCAAAAAATAATGCCGGTGTATACATTGTCATCTTTGATGCTGAGAGAATTGGGTATTCATAATGTTTCTGAATTGCCGGATTATAATGCGTTGCATAAAAATGCAAAAATAGAACAAATGTTGAATGAGTTAACATGAGAAGAGTAAATATGGTGTTAAAAGCAATCAGTCAATTGATTTTAGCTGTCGGATTATTGCAAATCGCGCCTGTAGATGCTTCTTATTTTGAATTGAGCGCCGGCGTTGCCAAAAGTGGCAAGGCGGTGGCGGCGGTTGATGTTATGGATAATTTTGCCATTTTGCCGCAGGCGGGAAATAGATTTAATTATCCGGTTAAAGTTGATAAAAATTCATATGGCATTGTAACAACGGCTGTGAGTGCTTTGGTTGTAGATAGGGACAGTGGTGCAATTCTTTTTCAAAAAAATGCAGGGGCGGTGCGATCAATCGGGTCGGTTACCAAGTTAATGGCGGCATTGGTATTTTTGGATCAAAATCCGAATTTATCTCAAACTGTTGTTTTGGAAGCTGATAAAGATTATGTTGGCGGCGGACATAATTATTTAAGATATTATGATGGTGTAAAATTGAAAGATGTGCTGGCGGCCGGTTTGATTGGGTCTGACAACACAGCGATTAATTCTTTGGTGCGTTTTTCCGGTTTGAGCAGGGAAGAATTCGTAAATAAAATGAATGAGAAAGCTCGCGATTTGGATATGAAAGATAGTGTGTTTGCAGATCCTACCGGCATTGATGCTGATAATATGTCAACCGCAAGGGATATTGTTAAATTATTAGCGGCCGCTGAAAAAAGTGAAATTATAAAATTTTACACAGAGATGCCAAAAATTAAAATTATTCAAGATAGCGGGCGGGCGGTAGAGATTAAAAATACAAATAAGTTGTTAGATACATTTTTAAATCAGGGTGATTATAAAGTTATCGGCGGCAAAACCGGTTATTTGCCGGAGGCGGGCTATGTGCTTGCGACGACCGTGGAAGAAAATGATCATGCCGTACATATTGTTGTAATGGGGTCAGAGTCAAAAAAGGCGCGGATAGATGAAGCCAAAGGATTGGCATACTGGGCTTTTAAAACATTTAAATGGCAAGATGATAAGTGAGTTTATCAATTATATTACCGTGAGTTTAGCGCCGATACCGGCAACTGTGGTTTTGGCGGCCTTACCTTTTACTGAATTGCGTTTGGCGCTGCCGGTCGCGATTAGTTTTTTTCAATTATCTTTTTGGCAAGCTTATTTTTGGTCGGTGTTTGGTAATTTATTGCCTTTTTTTCCATTATTTTTCGGTTTGCGTATTGGGCGTAAAGTAGCGGCGCTTCATTGGCGTTGGTTGAGGGAAAAAATTGATG
>CAZMZN010000043.1:0-652 GCA_964570945.1 uncultured Gammaproteobacteria bacterium | reverse complement strand
ATTTACAGCAATTCCGTTACCTTTTACCGGTTTATGGACGGCGACTTTGGCGGCGGTAGCTTTAAAAGTTCCGTTTAAATATGCGTTTACTGCAATTTTGATGGGAGTTTTGGCGGCCGGTATTATTGTCGGTATATTAACTGGCGCGGCGGCGGTGTTGTTCTAGGTGATAAAATTAAAAATTAAAAAAATAAATACTGCTTGGCCAAGTAAAGCGGGAATAAGTTTTATATCTCCATAACGGTAGGAAAAATAGTTATGGCAGAAAAGTGGAATTTAATAAAAGGGCGTAAATATTTAATTTTTGCAAAGTCATAAACGGCTGTTAAGAAATCAGGTAATATACTGCCGGCAATAGCGGCTGAAAGAGTAAAATTATTTGCTTCCAAGGGGAGTGAATATATTACAAGTATGATGTAAATAGCGATAAACGCGTCTGTTGTTCCATAGGTGATGGCCGCTTTTTTTTGTTTGAGCAAACGGTATTTTTTTGCCAGATTTGTATCTCCGTGCGGTATTGCATCCAATATAAAATGTGATAAGAGACCGGCAATAAAACCTAGCCAAGGAGTGCCTGTGATTACGCCAATTAAGGCGCCGACCGCTACATGTGTTGTGATAGTCATAGTTGCGATGATTATAGCATATTTTC
>CAZMZN010000042.1:3009-4438 GCA_964570945.1 uncultured Gammaproteobacteria bacterium | reverse complement strand
AAGTTTCTTCTTTGGCCGGATTAGCTTCGTGATTAGGAAAATCGGCGTCAGGTTCAGCATATAATTCAACCACTTCAGCTCCCAATTTTTTTAATAATTTTCCTAAACTAACTGACGCCATGCCATTGCCGTAATCAATAACCACTCTCACTCCTTGCAAGTCGCCAACACCGGATAATTTAATAAAATATTGCAAATAATCATCCAAAACAGCAAAAGACCGGCGATCGCCGATTGATTCAGCTTCTATATTTTGCATTGTTTTTATTAATTGCAATATCTCTTTGCCGGAAACGGGCTCTCCATTGGCCTGCGCCATTTTTATACCATTATATTCCGCCGGATTGTGTGAAGCCGTGATCATGACACCGGCTTCAACTTCACTATATGCCGATACAGCATAATTAAACATTGAAGTGGTACACATTCCCAAATCTCTCACCGTAGCTCCCGCCATTGTCGCACCCTTTATCACTGCCTCAGCCAACTCAAGGCTTGTTTTTCGCATATCGCGGCCCACGACAACAATTTTCGCTCCGGTTTTAGCTACCATAGCCCTTCCGACCGCTTCGGCAATTTCCGGAGTCACTTCAGACAATAACCCTCTAATATCATAAGAACGAAAAATATTTTCATTAATCATAAATTGACTTTATAGAAGTACATTTATAGAATAACAGTGTATTGCAAAATTTTTAACCGAGCAAATATGACAAACTTAACATTAATAATAATTCTGGTAATCGCCCTGTTGGCAGTTTGGCTGATAGCCTTATTTAATGGCCTTATTCGCTTGAGAAACCGTGTTGATGAAGCTTGGGCAGATATTGAAGTACAGTTAAAACGCCGCTATGATTTAATACCGAATTTAATTAATACAGTAAAGGGTTATGCTAAACATGAAAAAGAAGTTTTCATAGCCGTTACCGAAGCGCGCTCTCAAGCTATGCAAGCCAAAACCCCAGCCGAACAAGCAAAGGCTGAAGGCATGCTAACTCAAACCTTAAAATCACTATTTGCAGTAGCGGAAAATTATCCTGACTTAAAAGCCTCGGATAATTTCTTACACCTGCAAAAAGAACTGGTGGATGCTGAAGATAAAATTCAAGCGGCGCGCCGTTTTTATAACTCTCAGGTTCGTGATTTTAATACAAAAATCCAAATCTTTCCAAACAACATACTTGCCGGCAGTTTAGGTTTTTCCAAATACGATTTCTTTGAAGCGCCAGAAGAAGCCCAAGATGTGCCAAAAGTTGAATTTTAATGCTTATGTATAGCCAAATTGCGGCTAACAAACGAAAAACGCGGTTATTATTGGCCGTTTTTTTCGTATTCGCCTCCGCTATCGGTGTATTGCTTGGTTTTCAATTAGGCTTTTCCGACAAAGAAGCAATTATTTTTAGTCTTATAATCGCAACACTATATATAG
>CAZMZN010000042.1:2709-2999 GCA_964570945.1 uncultured Gammaproteobacteria bacterium | reverse complement strand
ATATAGCGATTAGCTATTTTGCTTCCGCAAAAATTATTTTACACAGTGTCGGAGCCAAGCCGTTAAGTAAGGAAAACGCCAAAGATATTTGGAATTTAGTTGAAAACCTATGTATTGCTGATGGCTTGCCAATGCCTAAAATTTATTTAATTGACGATCCAGCGCCTAATGCTTTTGCAGCCGGTCGTGATCCAAAACACGCCTCCATTACTTTTACCACCGGATTGCTAAAAATAATGGAAAAATCGGAATTGGAAGGCGTTATCGCTCATGAATTATCGCATATTAAA
>CAZMZN010000042.1:0-2699 GCA_964570945.1 uncultured Gammaproteobacteria bacterium | reverse complement strand
TATTAAAAACTTTGATATGCGCCTTATGACAATCAGCATTGCCTTGGCCGGCTTTATCGTACTAATAACCAATTTAATCGCGAGAATAATATTTTACGGATTTGGCAATCGCGACAGCCGCAACAATAACGCCGGATTAATAATTCTTGTCCTCACACTTGTCTCTATCATTTTATCTCCCATTATCGCCGAAATCATCAAGCTCTCCATATCTCGAACTCGTGAATATTTAGCTGATTCATCAGCCGCTTTACTAACCAGATACCCCGAAGGACTGGCTCGAGCATTGGAAAAAATCAAAAACGCCAATTTACGCATGGAAAACGCCAATTTAACCGCGGCACCACTGTTTATTTCCAATCCTTTTGGGCCAAAAATTGAAAAAAGAAAAAATATTTTGCAAAAATTATTCTCCACCCATCCGCCTATTGATGAACGCATTGCCCGCCTTAGATCAATGGGAATTTAATTATTTCTAAAAAGTGCCTTATCTAGTATAATAAAGATAATGGCACCCACCTCAACAGAACAACAACGATTAGCAGCTTTACGCGCCGCAAAAAACGCCAGGCGCACCATTTTTAATTCCAACAAAAAAAGTGCGGGCCCAAAAATAAATATACCAACTTATAACGAAAAACATAATCTAACGCCACAACAACGCTATTTATTGCAAAGACAACAAGAAAAAATCAGGCAATACAATTACCAATTAACTAAAGAATTGCAAGATTTGAGCATTCATTTAAACAATACCGGAAAAAAACTTATTCAAGATTTATACAAGCAAGAATTAGAAAAACAAAATTATAATGAAATCTTGGAACAAGAATTTGATGACAATAAAAGACAAATGACCAATCGCGCCCTTGCGCGCGTTAAACAGCAAATCAGAAAAAAAGCCAGTGAAGAAGTAAAAAAACGTCTGCAAGCATCTTTAAAAAAAGGGCTAAAATCCTCGATTGGTAAAACCGGAAAACGCATGGCAAAACAGGGTTGGAATTTGTATACAGAAGGCAGTGTTATTGAATTTGAAGGTGCGGCTGTTTGGACTTGGATAACCACCGGAACTGCCGCAACAGCTTATAGAATGTTGGCCGGACTGTTAAGAGGCGGAAAATCATTTTTAAATGAAGACAGTATAATTTCTTGGATTGAACCAACCCCCGTCAAAACACCAATGCAACACGCGCAAGAAGTGAATGACATAAAAACTCTGATTAAAAAAGGGCCGCAAGCACTTCAAGACACATATCAAGACGCTTTTATATTGTTATTATTTGGCCCTGTATCAATACTCTTTTGGACATTGATTATTGTTCTCGTCCATCTCATTATCATGATGATGGCCGCTCCCTATTTTGCCGAATATTTAGGCTGGGAATTTATAAAACAAGCTTTTGAAAAAATATTCTAATATCAATATCTTGCTCAATTATGTATATACCGGAAAGATTAAAATTTATCCTGAAATTACTTCTTCTCTTATTCGCGGCCGCTTTAATAGGTTGGCTGATTTATACTCTTTTTATTAAAAAACCGCTTGTTATAAACGAAAAAACCGGCACTCAAACAACCACCGAAACCACCACTAGTGGTGGCAATTTGTCACCTGCAGCCACAAAAACCACACCTCAAACCAGCGACAAAACGCAAGAAGAAAAACAAAGCGCGTCCAACACGGCCAAGGGTGGCGAAACATACACGCAAAGATTAACCGCTTCCGCTATTAAGTCGCCGCAATTATTAAATGGCAACGCAATTATTTATTACGACCCCACTGATGGCCGATTCTATACAATAGACAGTTCAGGTAACGCGGTTATGGTATCTGAAGATAAATTTGCCGGTGCCGATTCCGTTACTTTTTCTGACAATGGCACAGTAGCGGCGATTGAATTTCCTGACGGAACCAATGTTATTTACAATTTGGAAACCCAGCAACAAACAACTCTACCATCTTACTGGGAAGATTTTGAATTCTCGCAAGATGGTGAAGAATTACTAAGTAAAGTAAACAACGCCGACGGAAATTTATTAGTAGAAAGCTCAACCGATGGTTCACGAGCAATCGTTTTAGCTCCTTTAGGGCAAAATGCTGACAAAGTTATTGTAAATTGGTCGCCAAACGATAAAGTTGTCGGATTTTCCCAGACGGGCGAGGCTCAATCAGGTTTTGGACGACAACAAATATATTTAATTGGGCGCGACGGTAAAGAAGCCGGTGCCATTATTACTGAAGGAGGAAATTTCTCCGCTATTTGGGCGCCTGACGGCAATCACATTCTTTATTCAATATCGCAAATATCCGCTGATGACCGTCCGGTATTATGGTATACCAATACTGACGGAACCATAGACAAAGAAAGAAAAAACTTAAAAATCAACACTTGGGTGGAAAAATGCACCTTCGCTGGTGATGAAACGATTATTTGCGCAGTTCCCCGCAACACTCCGGCCGGATCAGGCATAGATCATCGCTTGGTCACAGATTATGACGATGTTTATAAAATCAACATAAAAACAGGCACTGCAACTTTATTAGCCATTCCGGCGACGGATACAAAAATGGAAAATTTGCATGTAAGCGATGATGGCTCAATTTTATATTACACAGACCAATTTGATCGCTTGAATTTTATCAAGCTAAAATAAAAAAAAATATGAAAAATTTTTGGTTGGGTATTTATATATTAACC
>CAZMZN010000041.1:990-4506 GCA_964570945.1 uncultured Gammaproteobacteria bacterium | reverse complement strand
ATAATATATACCTGGTTGATCGGTTTTTCTCGCACCCAAAAGACGTACACCAACACCATTTAAAGAAAACATAAATTTACATTATGATTTTACAGATATACCGATAAAAATATCATTCTCTGCAATGCGAAAATCTTTTTTATGCTCTGCATTTTCGTTTTTCTCCCAAACAACCGTTTCCGCTAACGCCCCCTTTGCAATATCATCTTTATGTTCCTCATACATTAATTTAGCCGCCTCATCTTCAGACCATAAATACAAAATAACAGTATCTTTAATTGTTAAACCAGCTTCTTTTCGTAATTGATTGACACGCCTTATAACCTCACGCGCCATACCGGCTCTGATAAGCTCAGGGGTTAATTTGGTATCTAATTCTACAGATATATCACCTTGTTTAATTTCCAATTCGCGAACATTAACTTCCGCCTTTATAACATCAATATACTGCTGCCCTAACTCACCATCTGGAATTGAAGCAATCATTTTTGCCAAAACTTGCTTAATCGGCCTACCCGCTTCTTCGCGAATATCTAACGCTCTACTCACCAAAGCTCGCACCTCCCCCATTTTAGACAACACCTCTTCATTGATCTCACCCAACTCCGGCCAATCTTCCAAATGAACGCTAAGATACTCGCTATGTTGAAAATTACCATGAACCCCTTGATAAACTTCCTCTGCCAAAAAAGGCATAAAAGGCGCGATCATTTTAGAAAAAGTATCTAATACGGTTCTTAAAGTAGCTAACGCCATCTTTTGATTATCACCTTCAATTTTCACTCGATCGCGAGAACGACGAACATACCAAGTAGAAAGATCTGTAACAAAAGACTGTAAAACTCGTGCGGCATTCATCAATTCATAATCCTCCATAGCCGCAGTCTCTTGTTCTAACGTTTGGTTCAATCTAGACAATATCCAGGCATCTAATACATGATCACCCGTTGCTTGCCTGCCGTCATCATGCTCCGCATATAATGAATAAAATGACAAAACATTGCGCAAAATATTAATAAATTTTTTAGATACTTCAGCTACTCCATCTTCGCTAAAACGCAAATTTTCTGCCCTTACAACTGGAGTAGACATCAAATAATAACGGACGGCATCCGCTCCATATCTCTCAATTATCATCATCGGATCAGGATAATTATTCAAGCGCTTGCTCATTTTTTTACCGTCTTCTGCTAAAACAATACCGTTAACAATCACATTTTTAAAGGCTGGCATATCAAAAAGCGCGTTTGCTAAAATATGCAAAGTATAGAACCAACCCCTTGTTTGATCTTGTCCTTCGGCAATAAATTCCGCCGGAAAACCGTGATCAAATTTTTCTTTATTCTCAAAAGGATAATGCAACTGAGCATATGGCATTGAACCCGATTCAAACCAGCAATCAAGAACTTCGTCAATTCTCTTATATACTTTACCATCTTTTTCAATAACAATTTCATCAATAACATGCTTGTGTAAATCATCAACTTTTTTACCGGACAATTCCTCAAGTTCAGCACTTGAGCCAACACAAATAATATCTCCATCATCACTTTTCCAAATTGGCAACGGCGTGCCCCAAAATCGCGATCTGGAAATAGCCCAATCACGAGCGCCCTCCAACCACTTACCAAACCGCCCTTCTTTAATATGATCAGGTACCCAATTTATTTCCTTGTTGGTTTGTATCATGCGATCTTTCACTTCGGTTACTTTAACAAACCATGACGATGTAGAATAATTCAAAAGTGGTGTATCACAACGCCAACAATGCGGATAACTATGTTTTACTTTTTCCTTAGTCAATAATCTACCTTCACGATCCAACAGTTTGATAATTTCAATATCAACCGCCAACGGATTGTCCTTTTGCCTAACCGGTACCCCTTGCACTTCGCAACCTTTTTTTGATAACTCTTTTAAAATATCATCCGTAAACAAACCATTCATTTTTACATGTATAATCGGTTTTACTCCTTCGGCTACACCAACATTCATATCATCTTCTCCAAATCCCGGAGCAATATGAACCGCACCCGTACCTTCTTCATCACTCACAAAATCAGCCGCTACAACCCTAAAAGCATTTTCGGTATTCGCAAATGTTTCAAATAAAGGTTTGTATTTCGCGCCAATCAAATCTGATCCAGACAAAGTTGTTTTCACGACCGCATCGGGTAATAAATCCTGTACTTTATCTTCCAACAAAATATAACGCTCGCCATTTAATTCCGCGAGAGCATATCGCATATTTTTACCTACAGCAATCAATTCATTACCTGGCAATGTCCACGGTGTAGTAGTCCAAATAACCAAATTAACTCCAGCATATTCGCCGTCCAATAAAGGCATTTTTACATATACGGAAATATCAGATACATCTTTATAGGCTTGAGTAACCTCAAAATTTGATAATACCGTTTCACAACGCGGGCAAATATGCATAGGCTTACGCCCTTCATAAATCAATCCTTTATCCCATAAAGATTTAAAAACCCACCAGATTGATTCCATGAATTTAAAATCCATGGTTTTGTAAGCATTATCCATATCCACCCAACGCCCCAAACGATGGATAATTTTTTGCCATTCAGCCGCATAGGCTAAAACTTTTGTGCGACATGTTTCGTTGAATTCCGCGATTCCATAATTTTCAATATCTTTTCGCGATCCCAAATTTTTCTCTTTTTCAACTATATTTTCAATTGGCAACCCATGGCAATCCCATCCCCAAATTCTTTCTACGCGACGACCTTTCATCGTCCAAAAACGCGGAACAACATCTTTCATAACACTGCCAACAATATGCCCATAATGCGGCAATCCTGTTGCAAACGGGGGGCCATCATAAAAAACATAAGAATTGCCCATCGGCCTATTTTCTACAGATTTTTCAAAACATTGATTTTTATCCCAATATGATAAAATCTCTTCTTCGCGCAATGCGTGAACACTCTTTTTTTCTTCGCTCATATACGAAAAGATTACCAGTAATAAACGCTGAAATCAAGTTTTTTGTTATAATGTAAATATGCCTGAAAAAAATGAAAAATTACTGATAAAACAACCGGAAAAACCACCAATAAGAGACACCATCAGCAAAGCTGATATGCTGGCTATTAAAAACGAAGGTGTATTAAAAGCGGTTTGTTTTTCGTCTGGGCCAGGCGGCCAAAATGTCAATAAAAATGCTACCGCCGCTGAATTTCGCTGGCGGCCGCGCGATACACAAGTGTTTAATTCTGCAGAAATTGAAATGATTATTAATTGGATGCGCGACAACAAACCAAAACAACTAACAAAAGATGGAGAAATTTTAATTGTTGCGCACAGCAATAAATCACTATCCGCAAATCAAAAGCAAATTTTTAAAATACTTCACCAATATTTCAAACAAGCGCTTACATTACCAAAAACACGCATACCAACAAAGCCAAGCCAAAGCGCCAATGAACAAAGAATCGCGAAAAAAAAGAAACGTAGCGCAATTAAAGCAATGCGAAACAAAGTATTTTATGA
>CAZMZN010000041.1:0-980 GCA_964570945.1 uncultured Gammaproteobacteria bacterium | reverse complement strand
TGAAGACTAAAACAGACAACAAAACAATTTTTCTTGGCGCTGATCATGCCGGTTTTAATCTTAAAGAAGTCATTAAAAACGATTTGCTGCTGCAAGGATACAACGTGGAAGACCTTGGAGCATATGAATTTAATCCTAACGATGATTACCCGGACTATGCGGCCGCAGTGGCTCGCGCCGTCACAGTGCATAGCAATTCTCTGGGTATTTTAATTTGCGGCAGTGCCGAAGGCGTTTGCATGGCGGCTAACAGGTTTCCTAAAATACGCGCCGGCGTCGGTTTTTCTAAAATAGCGGCCGCGAGCATGAAAACCGATAACAACGCTAACATTCTTTGCTTGCCAGGGCGCTTACAAATAGCCGACAACCCTTTGGAAATTGTAAAAACTTTTATTGAAACGCCTTTTTCTGAAGCGACAAGACATAAACGACGCCTTGAAAAACTAAAAAACATTTTTTCACTCAAAAAAAATAAGGAAATATTAATAATACCGGCCATTTTGGAGCCAACTCAAAAAAAATTTGAAGAAAAAATCTTTCATAAAAAAATAAAAAAAATCACCCCGTTTTTTCAAGTAGATATTATTGACAAAGAATTAATACATTCGTCATATCCCACCCTTATTAAACCGGGTCAGCACGCAAAACTGTTACCAAAAATGGAATTACATTTAATGGTTAAAAAACCACTGCCGATTATTAAAACATGGCTAACATCAACCAACAATGTAATACGAATAACCATCAGCGCGGAAATAGAAAATCTAGATAATCTAATAAAACAACTGTATAAAAACTTAAATTTACCGCTGGGAGTCGCTTTAGCCCCCCAAACAGATATTAATAAAGTTAAAGATATAGCTAATTATCTAGATTATATTATTATCATGGGGGTAAACCCTGGTGAATCCGGACAAATTTTTTTAGGAAAACCTATTTTACAAAGAATAAAAAAAGTAAAAAAACAATTTCCCTTTTTA
>CAZMZN010000040.1:2627-4944 GCA_964570945.1 uncultured Gammaproteobacteria bacterium | reverse complement strand
CCATTTATATTTTATTATATACTTGAGCAGAACTCCATTGACTGGCAAAACACGTTATGGGGACCAATAGCTGCTATTTTCGCCTCTATCTATCTATTGTTTGGCGGGTTGATAATCCTAACCATGTTCACAGATTATTATTTGGATACTTGGATTGTTACCACGGAAAGAATTATCAATATTGAACAACACGGCCTATTCGCACGCACAATTTCAACATTGCATTTAAATCAAGTCCAAGATATAACCTCAGAGACAAAAGGATTTTTACCAACAATTTTTAGCTACGGCAACGTCTACATTCAAACAGCCGGAACAGTGGAAAGATTTTTATTTAAAAACGTAAATAACCCAGATGATGTAAAATTCACCATTATGAAATTGGTCAACGAAGATAAAAGAAGACACGGTGATGCATCTAGAATTATGATGTAGGCCAAATAAAATTATCCCACACCCAATTAGCTAATTTATGAGCATCATCACAACTATCCCTACGCGAAGTTGCGCCTAAAACAACAATTAAAAGCTGCCTGCCTTCATCACCTCCCATTGGATACATTTGTACCACCAAATTCCATCCCGCCTCAGGCAAATAACCGGTTTTACTTGCGGTTACATAAACATCATCATAAGCGCTATCGTATAATAGCCAATCCGTATTATAAATTGTTTTTTGATAATCAGAATTTAAAGAAGTTATATTTATAGCCGCGCGCCCCGCTAAATATTTTATATTTTCATTTGCAAAGATTTTATCTGCAAAAAATGCCACTTCTCTGGCTGTAGAAATATTACCAATTTCAATACCGGTAGGGTCAACAAAATTCGTTGCCGACAAATTCCAATCTTTAACATTGTGATTCATTTGATCAATAAAATATGATCTATCATAACCGGTTAAACGAGCAATAGCGTTCGCCGCATTATTTGCAGAAGCAACCAAGGTGGCTTTTAATAAATCTAAAATTGTAAATTCAGCGCCATCATCAACCCACAAACGAGCGCCGCCAACATCATCGCCATCTAAAATACTACCCTTTCCGCCAACATCCAAACCTAAATCCAAAGCGGTTTTAACAGTCATTAATTTTGTTATTGACGCTAAAGATCTTTTCTCACTTGCATTTTTTGCCGCTAATATAATTCCACTATTTTTATCTACAATAATATAACTTGCAGCACTAACCTCCGGAGGCATAGCTTCGCCAATATTTACAGGAGGTATAATTCTTGGCGCGTAATTTGATAATTCACTATACTCACGCCAACCATATTGCTTTGCCCAATCCTGCAAATCAATTAAAAAACCGGCCGCTGAATCGGCAATTGCTTTATAATTATCAGCTACGGAAAACGCGGCTTGCAAATCACTCCTTAAAGAATATACTTCCAATAAATCATCATCTATCGCAAAACTAATTTGCGGCCTCGAAAATAAAATCAACAAAAATATAAATAAAACTGCGGATATTTTTTTCATACCATCTTACCACTTCTTAGTAAGATCGATACCGGTATAAAAATATTTTAAAATTTCATCCCATGTATAACCATCCTCAGCCATACGCAAAGCGCCCAAAGCGGACAAACCAACGCCATGCCCCCACAAAGTTCCTCCTTCTTCCCACGGTACAGGGACTGACTTTAACCAAGGAACAGATCCATACCAAACCTCAGACCAATCACGCGTTCTTCCGTCAGAACGAGAAAAATAAGGGGTAATAGCTAGCTCGTCATCATATGTTACCACCACTCCTTCCGTATCCTCTACTGCTTTCGTAATGGTTGGAGAAACAATTTCATGATCATAACCGCGATACACCTGATCATCAGCATAGGCAATTAAATGCATAAATTCTTTCCCTCTTTTAGTGCCATGTGTGTAATGATAATAAGCATATGTACGCGCCGCTGTGATTAACGCTTTTTGATATTCCGCCGGAGAAGAATTTGAAGTTTCCGCCAAGCCCCTTAAATACATTTCAATTGGCAATTCATTTATCAGCCAAGTTCTATCTTTGTAGTCATTGTAGCGCAGTTCTAAAATATTGCGATATAAATTATAGGCACGGTCACCATTTCTAGTCTCGCGATAATCAAAATTTGCTATTTTCATTACAGCATTTTCTGTAACCGGAATAAAACGCAAGCCATAACTTGATTTTTCCAAACCACGTCCGCGATCATAAAAATAATACCCGTCTTCGTAAAATGCGGTCACCGATTGCCCTTTCTGCATTTCTGCAAGCAAATTACCTTCTGTATCACGCAATTCATAATCACTATCATCCGATGTAATCACAACCTTATTATC
>CAZMZN010000040.1:1081-2617 GCA_964570945.1 uncultured Gammaproteobacteria bacterium | reverse complement strand
CTTATTATCTGTTTCTTCGTCAACAATTAAAATACCGACTCTAATAATCGGCTCATCCACCAGTTTATCAACATTCACCGCATCATCGGTTGCAATATCATCCGAATTAATCGCTTCAGCCGCTTCACCCGTTACTTCTACAGGAATTTCTATATCAGCTATATCGTTTCCATCGGCATAAAAAACAAAATTCGCCATATGATTACCGTTTATTTGCGGAGCCGTGAAAGCAAACGATACAACAGCGGTCTCTCCAGGAGATACAGATTGTTTAGCATAAGCCAATTGTGAACCGTTCCAAGAAGGATGGCTAAAATCAACGGTTTGCGAGGCCATGCCAACATCCTCAGTATTTAAGCTATATTCTTGCCAAATTCTTGTACCGGTATTTTTCACGCCAATTGTAAACAAAATCGGAGTACCCGCTTTAGCTTTAATAGAATTAGCGGTTTTTACCGTTATCTCACCCTTATAACCATTTTCCAATTCCGTCTCTTGCTTTGCTGATTGTTTGCCGGATAGATTTGAATCTACACTTGGAATTTTGCTGCTCACTTGAATATTAAAAACAATTTCACCACCATCAATCCAAGCCGTATCTTCAGATGCTAAATGAAAAACTTCTTTATAATCACCCTCTTCGTAAGGCGCCCTCAATTCAAACTTCATCGTTGCTACTTCACCCGGTTGCACTTCGGGCTCAATAATCCTCTTAACTTGCTCTGGAGCCAGCCAAGTACCGGGGTCAAACGCGCTTTTCCTATATTTTGGATCATAAGTATATAAAGAAATATAGCCCTGACCATCATTTTTCCAAGTAATATCGCCGGTATTTAGAAAAGAAACAAACACTTCCTTTACCTCGCCTGGTTGCATATTTAGTTGTCCGCTACCGGAAATAGTAACCGGAGCCGCCGAATATTGCGCCGCCTTTACCGAAGTTAAGCTTAACATAAAACCAACAACTATAAAGCTTGCAATAGAAAAAAATCGTTTAAAATTCATAAATTACACTTCTTTTTTATTATACCAGCTTTTCTTTATTATTCTTTTAAATCGTCCACACCCTGTCCACGTCATAATTTTTAATAAATTCGCATAAAATTACCTTTTTGATACAATCAAAACATGAATCAAATGAAAGCACTGGCGCAAAATACAGCCATTCAAATTGTGGGCAAAATAATCAATACAATAATAGGGGTGGCAACAGTAGCCGTGATAGCGCGTATCTTAGGAGCTGAGGGATATGGACGTCTTACAATCGCCCTAACTTTCTTATCAGTTTTCGCTATTATTGTTGATTTCGGCCTCACTCTTACAACAACACAAATGATATCAGAGCATAAAGCCGACGAAAAAACATTGCTCGGTAACTTATTTTCTTTACGAATTATTTCTGCGGCCGTCTTTTTAGCTTTAGCGCCTATAATAGCTGCTTTTTTTCCATATGAACAAATAATAATTTATGCAATTGCAATTGGTTCTTTATCGTTTTTATTTGCATCAACTTCTCAGATGCTTATAGGCATATAT
>CAZMZN010000040.1:0-1071 GCA_964570945.1 uncultured Gammaproteobacteria bacterium | reverse complement strand
CATATATCAAAAAAGATTAGCGATGAACAATGTGGTATTGGCGGAATTTAGCAATAGAACCCTTGCGCTAATCGCTATAGTTATTTTTAGCAAATCAATATATCAAATCACAGATATAATGTGGATTTTAGCAGCCGGCAACGCAATACAACTGGTATTAATGCTGCTATTTTCAAGAAAATATATACGCTTTAAACCGCAATTCAATAAAAACATTTGGAAAAAAATCATAAATAGAAGCTGGCCTATAGGCGCTTCCATCTTTTTTAACCTCATTTATTTGCGCGGGGATATTATTTTTCTTTCTTTATATAGGCCGGATAATGAAATCGGCATTTACGGTGCCGCTTATAAAGTAGTTGACGTTGTCGCCGCTATCCCGGTGATGTATATGGGTGTCGCCCTACCACTCCTTACCGCCGCCTATAGCCGCCATGATAATAAAAAATTAAAAAATATTCTGCAAAAATCATTTGATTTCTTCTCTTTGATTGCTATTCCGACAATTTTCGGATCAATTGCCATCGGCACCCCTCTTATGACATCAATATTTGGAAAAGAATTTGCTTTATCGGGCGACATTTTGTCTATACTGGGACCGGCAATTGCAGTTGTCTTTTTCGGTTCTTTATTTGGTCATACAATAGTGGCAATAAACAAACAAAAACCTATGACTTGGGGATATTTTGCAGTCGCCGTGCTTACGGTAGCCGGATATATGTATTGGATACCCGCTTTTGGTATTTGGGCGGCAGCTTGGCTAACACTATTTTCAGAATTTTTAATCGCCCTACTTACTTTTATCGTTGTTAAAAAAGTAACTAATTTTTCACCAAATTTAAAAATTGCCGGCATCAGCCTCATGTCTTCACTGATAATGTTTATCTTTTTGATTACAACCCCAACAATGCCCATTTTAGCAGACTTTATATTGGCTATTATTATTTATTTCACCGCCGTTAAAATACTAGGTGGACCGTCATTAACAACCCTTATCACACTTTTGCGAACAAATTGATATGCATACTATTCTTTTATTGTTTCTTTTTCTTCTTTTTGGTGTTTTAGCGT
>CAZMZN010000039.1:0-5033 GCA_964570945.1 uncultured Gammaproteobacteria bacterium | reverse complement strand
TTTTTGCGTTTTTTGTTGCCGTTATTTAAATTTTTCATACTTTACGGCTCTAATAATAATTGGAACATTTGATCGTATTTGTTATCAATGGTAACAGAATTATTAATAATGTGATTGTCAGAACTCCAAATTATATTAATGGAATCAGGTAAGGAGATGGCTACATCCGTTGTTCGCGTGTTAACTCCTGGCTGTTTTTGGATGAAGAGTGAATATGTTAACAAATCTTTTAGTCCGAGTTTATTTTTTGCTTGATGTATTAAATTAGTTTGATTTTTATTGATCTCTAATGAAAAAGGTAATTTATAAGATATGCTTACGGTTTGAGTTTCGCCAGGGGCTGTTTGTATCCAGTTTCCAAATACTGTTTTTCCGCTTTCATTCCAAATATCGGTGCCAGTGGCAAGATCTGCATTTAGGCCGCTCATAATAAGATTAAGGTCTTCATCTTTTTGTAGATTCAAATCTGAATTTTCAAATAAATAATCGGGTGGAATTTCAAAACCAGAGGCGGAAATTAATTTACTGCCCTGAGGTACATAAAAACGAATATAATCAACATTATTTACGCCTTTGAATAATGACCCCGGCAGACCGTGATGGGTTTTTGTAACTGTAACTGTATTGATAATATCGCCGTTGTTTTGTATTTCAACCTTCAGTTTAATGTCTTGGGTAATTACATTATCAGTTTTTCCTCCACCTAAATTAGAGTTAACAACCATTAAGTAGTCGCCGGCGGGATTTTTTATTTCTCCTGACCAGCCAAGGGTTTCTATTTTGCTTTGTGTTTGATTATCGGTAAAATAGAGCAGAACATCTTTTTGTGCCAATGATGTTCCTAATAAATCTATTGCTTTAAGCAAGGTGGCGGTATCAGCATTTTTTAATTTTTCTAAAATTTTTGAGGCCAAATCTCCGATGAATTGTTTGGGCGCGTCCGCCGTTCTATTGTCATTATTGTCTTGATATTGCATGTATTCAAGTTCAACAATTTTTTGCGTTTCAAATAGGAAATTTTCGCTATCTATAGTGCGATTGTATTTTGGCATTTCAATTGGTCCGGTCAATTCAAGTAGTGATGGCATTACTGATGCGTTGATGGCGATAACTCCATCTACAGTTGGTCCGCCGGCTTTTTTATAGAACCACAACATTTTTTGGGCTGAAGATGGGAAATCCGGAAACCAGTTGGCATCATGGAATTCCCAGCGAGGATTGATGAGTTGTAAGGGTTCTGGTGCAGCAACATAAGCGGATAGTTGGCCTTGCACATCATAACTGCCGCCTTTGGGAATTTCTATATTTTCTATTTCTCCATCTAAAAGGTCTACTTGAGCAAAACTACCGATGAAGCCTCCGGTTGGACGAAGTTCTGTATTATTTTGAAAGGCGAGTAGATATCTTTTTTTACCATCTTTACCTAATATTGTTTGCAAAGTGTCGGCAAAGGTTAAAAATTCATTCATTGATTGGGCTAGCTTTGGAGTTGTGTCTTGAAGTTTGTTAAGCAAGGCTTGTTGATCTGTCGGAATTATATCAGTGTCCACTTTTTTTAAATTATCGCTTGCTTCTTCAACCAAAGGCAGGGCTTTGCCTACATATATTTGCAGAATATCCAGCTTAGTAACCAAGCTAGCTGATTGATACTGGGTGATTTGATCTCCGGCTTGCATTAACAAATATGTGGCGTCGGCCAGGTTTTTTCCGGCGGAAATTAAATTATCAACTGATTGGTAAGTTTTTTCAGTGGAAGGAATAATATTGACTAAAGCGGCTGTTGCCAAATTTAATTCTGAGAGTGAACTTTGGGCTTTGGAGAAATTTTCTGAAGCGGCACCAAATTGGCGTCCGGCGGCATTAAGATTTCCTTTTTGAGCATTATCAAGTCCGGCCATTAAATTTTGGACCGCATTTTTACCTGAATCAGTAATTTCAGTTTTTGTTTGCTCAACATTATTGATGTTTTGCATTGCTTGAATTGGCAAGACTAAAACAAATGATAATATCAAAAACGATGCCATGGCTCTGTGGCGCGCTTGTTTTGGTAAAATTGTTTGCAAGCGACAAGTTTTAAGCGCCGCTATTTTTAAAAGGAAATAATTTTTTAGTTTATGAATTGAAAATATTGAATTATGATCCGGTTCTGTTTGCGAATTTATTTTTACTGATTGATTGTGTTGATCGTATGCGTTGATGATTGCTGGTTCTGTTGGTTTATCTTGTTCTTTTGTAGCGATTGCTTTTTCAGGTGTATTATTTATTTCAGCGCTTTTTTTGTCATCTATAAAATCGGTAATAGATGGCGTGCGATGAGCAATTGGCAGGTTAAGGGGGGGTGGTTGTTTTTGGGAGTTGGTTTTATTTATTTCCGATTTTATTTTATTAATTTTCAGAATATTTTGGGGAGGGATATTGCAATCGCTATCTTGTAGTTGGGGTACAATTTCTTGTTTGCTGATAATTAAGCGTTCTGCTTTATCTATGGATGGGATTTTATTGTAATAATTTTCATTATCGTTGTCCTCAAGAATTAACAAATCATCAAATGTCGGTATTTGTGTTTCTGTTTGGTTTTGGGGTTGAGTTGTTGATTTGGAAAGGCTGATGATATATGGAGAAATTTTTCCGGGAGCACCAACTTTAAGATTGATTTTATTGTTTTCCGCATCAAGAATGCCTGTTTTTTGTAAAGAAATCGGCAGAGCGCAATCATAAAGCATGCTCACTTTCGGTTTAGCGGGCTGTTTTGTGATTTTTTTGTTTTTTGCTCGCCGTGGCATTATTTTTTATTATTTAATAATCTTATGGATTGATAAATCGCTAGTGTTTTAGCGGCTGTTTTTTGCCAGGTGTATGATTTTGCCAAACGTTCTCCGCAGTCCGTTTTACTTTTTATTTTGTTCTGGTGTTTGATTGCTGTTTCCATATATTCTATCAGTTTTTCCGTATCATCGGGATCAAAGAAAAAAGCGCAATTTTTCAATACTTCCGGCATTGAAGCAGCAGAAGAAGAGGCTACCGGTGTTTTATGAGCCATTGCTTCCAATGGCGGCATTCCAAATCCTTCTAAACGGGAAGGAAATATAAACAAAGAGGCGTTTTTATAGAGAGTGCCCAATTCTTCATCGCCGGGAAAATCTATAAAGCGTACCGAACCAAGCGGAAGTTGTAATTCATCAACTTCTTTTTCTAATCGTTTAGAGAATATATCTCGTCTGCCGGCTATGACTAATTGTGTATGCGGATAATTGGCGTGAAAAATAGAAAAAGCGTGCAGCATCATTTCTAGATTTTTATGAGGATAAGCGTTGCCGACATACAAAAAATAAGGCTGGTAAACGGCAAGTGATGTTAAGCTGATGAATTTTGCGGCGGGGGGCACAGTGATGCCATTTGGGATTATAGTGATTTTTTCCTTGGTAATACCAAAATGTTTAAGGATAGATTGTTGAGAATATTGGGAAATTGTAATGATATGTTTTGAACGATGAATTGCATTTTCAAGAATCAATCTGAAACCCGCATACTTAAAGCCGTGTATTAAGAAGTTTTTGGTTGTACTATGTGCTGATTGTCTGTCTTCCAATAAAATTAAATCATGTATTGTCACCACGAACGGCGTTTCGGAAAATATCGGAATATTCCAGTGAGGATAATGCATAAGATCCACTTTGGCGCGCCGTATATGTTTTGGCATTTCTTTTTGTTCGGTTATTCCATACCAAGGGATATTAACCAATCTTTTCGAAAATCGCGGATTGGTTATTTTACATTCATGAAAATTATTTCTGTTTAAAAATAAAACGTATTCATTTTCTTGATCCAATTTTTGTAAATTTGCAATTAATTCGGCGGTATAGCGACCTATGCCGCCCCCACCTGTTTTAGCTCCAAAAAATCTTGCGTCAATTCCTATTCGCATAAAATTATTTTATCATAAAAACGGCTAAATTTCGCCGTTTGTTGTGGGTAAAAAATATTTCAAATTGCAATTATTTTAATTGCAATTTTTTTATTGCTGATAATGTTATTTTTGCTGTTTGTGTCCAAGAATATGTTGGTATAATTTTATTGTTTTTCAGATTTTTTTGTCTGCTGACTATATCGAGAGCCAGAATAATATCATTGGTGTTGTAAGGATTTATAAAAATACTGTTTAAAGGGGAGGTTTCTGATAAAGCTCCGCTCGATGAAGTGATAATTGGTGTGCCGCATGCCGCCGCTTCGGCGACCGGTAAGCCAAAGCCTTCGTAGTAGGAAGGGAATATTAATGCTTCTGCATGGCGATAAAAAGCTGGTTTGTATTTTTCCGGTATAAAACCAGTAAAATGAATTTGATTGGCAGCAGGCGAGCGGTCGGCAAGTTGAAAAATTGATTTCCTTTTCCATCCCGACCCTCCGGCAATTACAAGGTGATGAGGAAAATTTGTTGTTTTTTTCCATTGGGAAAAAGCCATGATGGCGCTTTCTATGTTTTTTCGCGGTTCCAAAGAATTAAGAATCAAAAAATATGGAAAACGAATTTTGTAATTAATTAAGAAATTTTTGTCTGACGGTTGGATTTTAGGATTAAAATTTTCATTCACTCCCAACGGAGTAACTGTGATTTTGTCTTTTTTAATATTGAGAATATTAGCGATGTCATTGCGGCTGTTTTCTGATACTGTAAATATCATTTTAGCGTCTCTCGTCAATTTATGGGGTTTGATCAAGTGATGCCAAAGCAGGCTTTTTTTTGTAAAAAATTCAGGAAATATTAAAAAAGATAAATCATGCATTGTTAAAACATATGGAAGTGAAGTTTTAATGATATTTAAATTCGGAAAAAACCAAATATCAGGTTTTATTGTGAGAAAATCTTCTAATACTGGACCATTAGCTGATAACATTAAGGCGGAAAGAAGGCGATTTGAAGTAATTTTTTTGATAGTTTTAATATTTTTTTCTTTAAAAAAAGGTATATTGGATAAATTTTTGACTGATCCTGAAGCAAAAAGAATAAATTCGTCTTCCGGCGATAAATAAGCCAT
>CAZMZN010000038.1:0-5107 GCA_964570945.1 uncultured Gammaproteobacteria bacterium | reverse complement strand
GCCGATGCCGATTTGGATCTCGGTACGGCTTCCACCTGGTACGCCGACAACGACGGCGACGGCTACGGCGATGCCGACAACACGGCATCGGCCTGCGGCCAGCCCTCGGGCTATGTCGCTGACAACAGCGACTGCGACGACACGGACGCGGCCGTCAACCCGGCGGCGACCGAGGTCTGCGACGAGGTGGACAACGACTGCGACAGCGCGGTCGATGACGCCGATGCCGATTTGGATCTCGGTACGGCTTCCACCTGGTACGCCGACAACGACGACGACGGCTACGGCGATGCCGACAACACGGCATCGGCCTGTGATCAGCCCTCGGGCTATGTCGCTGACAACAGCGACTGCGATGATACCAATGTCGGTATCAACCCGGCGGCGACCGAGCTTGAGCTCACCGCTTGGGATGAGGATTGCGACGGCTTGGATGGCCGGGAACTGTCATCCTATCAGGATGACAGCGGTGACTGGTGGACGCCCACGGGCGAAAACTTGGTCACTGACACTGCTTTGAGCACGCTGGAAAGCGGTGTGTCCTGGATCGGCTACTCGAGCTATTACACGAGTAGTTGGCCGTCAGTATCCGGTTTGGAGGTGGTCAACTTCAAGCCCGGCGGGGCGACAAATTCTCGCTGGGGCAACTGCCTCCGAATTTACGACTCCGTGACCGGAGTCTTGACTTCCGGTGACGCTTACGCGATTACCGTGAGCGTTTACAACAGCAACGCCAGCGGATCCGTATGGGTGATGCTGGCGGGGCCGGATGGTGTCAATGATTACGGCACCACCGGTCCAACCTCGACGGCCTGGGCCGACGCCGGCGAAATCGCCGCCGGCGACGAGGTTTTGCTCGGCGGCTTGACTGTCGCTTCGTCCTCGGATCTGGATTATGTCTGGATCTGTGCCCTCGATGAAGGGACATGGGACGAGGACGGCGTCGAGGTCACGCACTTCGGCGCTTACGAAGTCACGGCCGCGCCATAAAAAACTTGCCTCGGAGAAATCCGAGGCTTTTTAATTTTTTTAATACCAATCAATTTTTTGCTACAATACAATTGATGGTTAATCTGCACACAATTTATCATCGCAGTGATATACAAACCCGCATAGCTGTGATAGCTCTTATAACTACGGCTGTTTTATCGCTATTAACTGCAATTTTTTTATCCGCTTCAGCCGTAGTGGTATTATCGGCGGCTACCGTTGTGGCGGTATTTATTTTTTTGCGACCTCAATGGATGCTTGCTTTTTTATTGTTTTATTTGCCTTTTGAACCTTTTGTTTTGAAATGGTTTGGTGATAATTTATATATTTATGCTAAATATGGCTCTGAGCTGGTGATTTATTTATTGGTCTTGGCGGTTCTGTGGCGCGTATTAACCGGAGAAATAAAATTTAAATCTTCACCCATTGATTTGCCTTTTGTTTTATTGATATTAATAATGTTTGCGTCAGCAATTATCAATTGGATCCCCGCTTTTACGGCTATATTGGGAATTAGGCAGATTATTCGTTTTATTTTATTGTTTTTCGTTGTTTATCAATTAGAACCGTCGGTCAAATGGATCCGCAATGTTTTATTCGGTATGTTTATTGTTGTAGCTGTTCAGGTTACGGTGGCTTATCTGCAATTTTTATCAGGCGGCGCTTTGGATAATTTTTTATTACCATCGGCTGCGCGCGCTATGGGTGACATCCAATTTTTCAGTGGCGTACAGCAATTTTGGGATCCCGGTAAGAGATTGTTTGCCACCATGGGGCGTTATGATCAATTGGGAACATTTTTAGCTTTTTTCTTTCTTTTGTTAAGTGCTTTGTTATACGAACCGCGGCTTGTTAAATACCACAATTTTTTTGCCGCCTTGTTAATGATTGGTTTGCCTGTTTTGGCTTTAACATATTCGCGGTCATCTTGGTTTGGTTTTATTTTTGGTTTTTTGTTTATTTCATTATGGGGAAAAAAAGATAAAAGAGTTTTAAAAGTATTGTATCTTTTTATTGGCGCCGTTGTTTTGTATTTGTTTATTAGCGGAATTGCCGTTGGGAATTTAATTGAACGGCCTGATCAAGGATTGATGGAAAGATTTTTTGAAGCTTTTTCATATCGTCGCTGGGTTAGCGAATATTATGGTTTGGGAAGATTATACTGGATCATTCAAACGATTGTTAAAGTTGTACCGGCCGCTTTTGTATTTGGGCATGGTCCTGGTATGTACGGCGGTGGCGTCGCGGCGGCATTGTCAAATACAACTGTTTACGACCGGTTGGGATTGCCTTTTGGCGTCTATGGTACAACCGGTTTCATTGATAATAATTGGTTTAGCATTTGGGGCGAACTGGGTACTTTGGGCTTAATGATTTATTTATGGATGTATGCCACCTTATTTTTCCTGTGTATTAATGTTTGGCGTAAATCGCATTATTATTTTACGCGCGTTTTTGCTCTGGGAGTGGCGGCGACAATGATCGCGGTAGCTTTAAATGCTTTTTTGGCCACATTTTTAGAGGCGCGCACTTTGGCGCCTTATTTATGGGTAATGACTGGATTGGTGGCTTTGTTGGCTTATAGAGAAAAAATTTGGCAATCACATGTTGTGAATTATGAAAATCGCACAAGTTAATAAATATTATTATGATCGTGCCGGAGCGGAAAATTATATGCTACGGCTTAGCGAAATTTTGGAAAACAAGGGTCATATCGTTGCTCCGTTCAGTATGCATCATTCGGAAAATTTGCCAACTCCTTGGTCAAAATATTTCGTTTCCGATATGCATACCGAAAGAGGTCCGGCCAAGGGATTTAAAAAAATATCCCAATTTACACGTGCGTTGTGGTCACTGGAGGCATATAAAAAAATGTCTGCATTTTTAACAGATTTTCAGCCGGATATAGTCCATATTCATAATATTTATACTCAGTTATCACCGTCTGTATTGGCGGCTTGCCGCCGCTTTAATATTCCTGTTGTGATGACTGTTCATGATTATGCTTTAGTAAGCGCCAATTATGCTTTGTGGTCAGGGGATCAACCGCTGGATTGGCATCGTTTGGGAGTATTGCGTACCGCTAAAACCCGTTTTATCAAAAATTCTTTTTCCGCTACTTTGGCATTAGCGATTGTGCAAAAGATCCACTATCATTTTAAATTGTTTGATAGGTATATAGATTATTATTTACCGGTCACCAACTTTCAGAAAAAAATTTTGCAAGATTATGAGTTTCCATCTAAGAAGATGATGGTTCGTTATCCATTTTTTGATTTTGGTGATTTTAAGCCGGCGGCAAAAAAGGATAATTTTGTTTTATTTATTGGTCGGCTGGAAAAATATAAAGGTCCGCAAGTTGTATTGTCGGCGGCAAAAGAATTACCAAATATAAAATTTAAAATAGCCGGCTCGGGAAATTATGAAAAAGAATTGAAAAAAATGGCGGCCGGATTGAAAAATGTTGAATTCTTGGGCTGGGTAAATGGTAGGCGGAAAATTAAATTACTTCAAAAAGCGACAGTTGTGGTGATGTCATCGTTGTGGTATGAACCATCCGGTATAGTAATTTTTGAAGCTATGCTATCTGGTGCGGTGCCATTTGTTTCTAATATTGGCGGAATGCCTGAAGTGGTTGGAAAAAATAATAAAGACTTAATATTTTCAGCCGGTGATTATAAGCAGTTGGCCAAAAAAATTAATAATTTAATGCGCGACAAGGAAAAAATAAACAAGTTAAGTAAAAAGATGAGAAAAAGAGCTGTAGAAATCGGCGATACTGAGATGCATCTGCAGGATATAATGAATGTTTATAAAAAAGCAATGTCAAAGAAATAGAAGAAGATAAATGAGGATAAATCGCTAAAAACGCTAATTTTAGCGTTTTTTTAATTTATGGTAATCGCTATTTACTATTGACAAAAGCTGTAAAATATGCTAATTTAGCCGGTCTTATGAAAATAGTAATGATTGGGCAAAAAGGAGCGCCGGCCAAATTTGGCGGCATTGAAACGCATGTTGACGAGTTGTCAACTCGTTTGGCGCGCGCGGGACATCAAGTAATCGTGTATGCCCGATCTTGGTATACCGATAAAAAAATTAATAAATATAACGGCTTTACAATTAAACATTTGCCATCCATCCATACAAAACATTTAGATGCGATTAGCCATACTTTTTTTGCTACATTGCATGCAATTTTTATAGAAAGGCCCGATATCATTCATTATCACGGAGTTGGCCCGTCGTTATTGGCGTGGCTACCAAAAATTTTACGTCCAAGCGCAACTGTTGTCAGTACTTTTCATTGTATTGATCGTCAACACGCTAAATGGAACGCTTTTGCTCGGTGGGTTTTAAAATTGGGAGAAAAAGTAAGTGTTCGTTTTACAGATGCCACGATTGCCGTGAGTAAAACTTTGCAGAATTATATTAATTTAAATTACGGCAAAAAAGTTGATTATATCCCTAATGGAATTACTCCGCAACGCGTTGCGGTTGATAATTTGCTTTTACAGCCTTTTGGTTTGCGTGCGTATAATTATGTCATTATGGTTTCACGGTTGGTTGAGCATAAGGAAGCGCATACTTTAATTGATGCTTGGAAATTGGCTCGTAAGGAAAGGCCTGAATTATTTAAAGATTTAAAATTGGCTATCGTTGGCGGTTCTGCTTTTACCGATAATTATGTTAATAAAATAACCGGTATGGCTGCAGATGATGATTCAATCGTTTTAACCGGTTACCAAAGGGGTAATGTTTTACAGTCTTTATTTGCCGGTGCTCGTTTTGCTGTGCACCCATCATCCAGCGAAGGGTTGCCAATAGCTGTTTTAGAGGCAATGAGTTATGGTAAGGCGGTAATAGCTAGTGATATTCCGGAAAATATGGAAGTGGTGCAAGATCATGGAATCTCTTTTACTGTCGGTAGTGTGCGTGATTTGGCGGATAAAATTATAATGTTGACGGAGAATGAGATGTTGAGCGCTTCTATCGGTCATGCGGCTCGTGAATTTGTGGAAAGCGAATATAATTGGGATGATATAGCGGCCGCTACTATGGATTTATATCAAGAAAAAATGGCTTTGCGTAACGGAGTTTTAGCGATAAGATAATT
>CAZMZN010000037.1:0-5136 GCA_964570945.1 uncultured Gammaproteobacteria bacterium | reverse complement strand
GCGCTATAATCATGTTCCTGTTTTGGAAAAATTTAAAGAAAAAGCCACTATTCTGATGAAATAATATGAATAATGATCTGCCTTCAATTGAAGATTTGCTCAAAAAAACCCCTGCGAACAGTAATGGCGACAGTGGTAACAGTGATGATAAAAAAAATAACAACCAGCAAATTAGCACCAAAGAACCTGATAGCCCTGCAGCCGGCAAAACAAAAGAAGAAATGACACCGGAAGAAAGACTCGCGGAAAAGATGAAAAATATCAATTTAAAAAGCAAAGAGGAAGAAATTAAAGAAATAGCGAATTTAGCTGGTTTTCCTTATATTAACCTACAAGGCTTTGCCATTAGCGCCGAGGCTCTCACTTTAATCCCGGAAGACCAGGCACGAAAATTCAAGGTGGTCGCTTTCTTGCATACAGGACCCGAATTGCGCATCGGCGCCGTAAATCCTGCCGACGAAAAAGTAAGCGATATTGCCTTTCAATTAAGCGAGCGCTTAAAAACAAATACGGTAATTTATCAAATTTCTGAAGAATCATTAAAAAAGGCGTTAGAATTTTATAAAACAATTCCCAAGGCCAGAGTTATCATCAAAGGCGTGCAAATCAAAGAAGATGTTTTGGCGAAATATCAAGATAAAATGAACAATTTTTCTGATATTCAGCAAATTATCCAATCGGCAAATATTACCGATATTCTGGCAATTTTAATTGCCGCGGCCTTAAAGATGAAATCATCAGATATACATATCGAAGCTGAAGAAACAGCGGTGGTTACGCGCCTGAGAATTGACGGTATTCTGCAAGAAGTAGCCAAAATAGACAAATCACAATGGAAAAAAATTATTAACCGTATCAAATTAATTGCCGGATTAAAATTAAATATCAACGATAAACCGCAAGACGGCCGTTTTACAATTTTCCAAAAAAATAAAAAAATTGATGTCCGCACTTCAACCCTGCCAACAGCTTGGGGAGAATCTGTAGTAATGCGTATTTTAAATCCCGAATCAATTCAATTAGAATTTGAACAATTAGGATTTCGTCCGGCCGCTTTACAAAAATTACAAAGTGAAATCAGCAAACCGCATGGCATGATTTTAACCACCGGACCGACCGGTTCGGGAAAAACAACCACTTTATACGCTATTTTACGCAAATTAAATAAACCCGGAGTGAATATAATCACTTTGGAAGATCCGATAGAATATAAACTGGAAGGCATTAATCAAAGCCAAATAAATCACAGTCAAGAATATACATTTGCCAAAGGCCTGCGTTCCATTCTGCGCCAAGACCCGGACATTATTATGGTTGGAGAGATCCGCGATTTAGAAACCGCTGAAACAGCCATTCAAGCGGCTCTCACGGGTCATTTATTGCTATCAACAATTCACACCAACGACGCCGCCGGAGCAATACCGCGTTTTATATCAATGGGTGTAAAACCGTTTTTGTTAGCACCGGCTTTAAACGCAGTTATGGGACAACGCTTATTGCGCCGCTTGTGTGAAAAATGCAAAACACCGGCGCAATTACCGGAAGATAAACTGCAGGCAGTAAAAAGTATTATCAATTCAATTCCTGCAAATTCGGGTGAAACAATACCAAATACCGACAATATAAAATTCTATTCACCGGTTGGCTGTCCGGAATGTAATAATACAGGCTATAAAGGCAGAGTTGGAATTTATGAAATCCTTACCAAAAATAAAGATGTGGAAGAATTAATTTTAAGCGGTGAAATTTCTGAATACAAAATCCGGCAAATAGCGGCCAAATCCGGCATGGTTACAATGCAACAAGATGCGCTATTAAAAGCTATGGAAGGAATTACTTCTATTGAGGAAATAGAGCGCGTTGTCGGCTTGCAACCTCCTGAAACTTTAACAAACCAAACAAATAATCAAACACCGGCGGTTAATATTCCCAACCAAACACCGCCAAAAACCACACCAACAAATAACACGCAACAAACGGAACCGCCGACAGAATCTTCCAAATAAAATAAGTTTTACAACCAACAATAAACAACCGTTGCACAGCGGTTGTTTATTTTTTTATTGTTCTTATCAATGCATAGATAACTGCGCCTATTTCCGGCAAATTGTCAGATATTTTACAATTTATAACAAAAGTATGCTGATTTAAAAAATTTTTCACTTCAGATGCTAAAATCCCCTGCCCTTTGCCATGGATAATTTTTACCACTTCCCAATTATTGCGAAAAGCTTTATCCAAAAAAATATCCAGTTCAAACAAAGCTTCCGCTACATTACAGCCATGCAAATCACAAACCGGAATGTCAGAATTTAATTGCGCCAATGAAAGCTTAAAATCATTTTTATTTGCCGGCGCCGGATCTGGAGCAATATTTTTTATTTTTTTAATTCTTTTTGCCATATTAATACTCAATTTCTCGAGTATTTTCATCCACAAATTTGAATTTCACTATTTTATCTGGCGACAATACTCCTTCACCAAAAATATCCGGCCATTCTACAAAAATTATAGTGCTATCATTTTGATAATCGCTAAAATTTAGCGCCTCAATTTGTTCAGGATTTAGTAATCTGTAAAAATCGGCGTGAACTATCTTTTTAATATTCTTATAGTCAACCGGATATTCATTGATAATAGTGAAAGTTGGACTCTTTATCTTTGTTTTAACACCCAATTGTTTAGCCACTCCTTTAACAAAGGCGGTTTTACCGGCTCCTAAATCCCCCATCAAGCCGATAAATTCTCCCCCATGCAAAGTCTTTGCAAAATTAGCGGCTATTTCTTCAGTTTCCGACAATGATTTTGAAATATAAATCATACAATATCTAAATTTGGGTCAGGGGTTAATTCTATTGGGCTGACAAAGTTATTTTTATCAGCAGACAAATAATATGCGGCAGCGCCAATCATGGCGGCATTATCACCGCAGTACGATAATAACGGAACAAAAACAGGTACTTGTATTTTTTTTCCTTCCATTTCAAAACGACCGCGCAAGACGCGATTAGCAGATACTCCACCGGCTAAAATTATACTTTTTGCTTTTAACTGCTCAGCCGCTTTGATGGTTTTTCGCACCAATACATCAACCACCGCTTCCTGGAAAGAAGCGGCTATATCCGCTTTAACCTGCTTATCAATGTTTTCTATCTTTCTCAAAGTATACAAAACAGAAGTTTTCAGCCCGGAAAAGCTGAAATCAAAATTTCGTTTATCCAATAAAGCACGAGGAAAAATAAAAGCTCTTTCATCACCATATTTAGCTAAATTAGCAATTTGCGGTCCTCCCGGATAAGGCAAATCCAACATTTTCGCTACTTTATCAAATGCTTCTCCGGCAGCATCATCTAAGGTTTCACCGATTTTTTCAAATTGCCCATGAGAATGCGCAAAAATAAGTTCAGTATGCCCTCCGGAAACCAATAAAATTAACGCCGGAAATTCAGGTATATCACTTGTCCACTGCTTATCTTTATTTATCCAAGCCGAATATATATGGCCAACCAAATGATTAACCGGCAAAAGCGGTTTTTTCCATAACCATACTAAAGTCTTTGCTGTTTCTACGCCGGTCCTAAGAGCGGGAGAAAGGCCTGGACCGGCAGTTACCGCTACAATATCAATTTCTTTACCGCCCGGCGATAATTCTTTGGCAAGCATCGGAAAAATAGCCTCCAAATGCTTTCTTGCGGCTACTTCGGGAACCACACCGCCATACTTGGCGTGAGTTTGAATTTGCGACAAAACCACAGATTTTTCCACCTTTACTTTGCCATTCCTACCTTTGATAAGAGCTAAAGCGGTTTCATCGCAGCTTGTTTCTATAGCAAGAATTTTCATAATTAAAATTAGTTTAACAAAAAATCAGGAATTGACAAAAATCTCACAATATAGAAATCTGATGACGGGAGGTAAAGATGGAAAACAAAACCGCCGCCGAAAAAAGCGGCAAGACGATTTACGCCGTCCACGAGATGGATGGCGTTGGGCCCTTTTATCCGGGTCCGCGGACCGCTCACCGCCTCTTTGAGACCGGTGAGGTAATTTGGGGACCGCAGGCGTGGCTCGCCGGCACCCGTATTCGGGACAACATCCCAAAGGTGCCGCTTGTTTCCGGCGCCGAACCGCGGCCATTGGCCGTCATCGTGGCGGCCAGGTTGCAGGTATTACGTCCCGGTGAATGGCGCTGGGATTTGTCCCTGCACCCGCACAGCGGCACTCTGCATGCCGCTTTCAACGCCCCGATGCGCGGCGTTCTGCCGGGCGGCCGGGAAATCACCGCGCGCAGCTTGATCAAGCGCGTAGTGGCCGACATCGCCAAGCTGGGAGCATATCCCGGCAGTGCGGTCGGTGTCCTAGCCGTACGCGGCCGGCAAAGGTATTACACCTTTGCCGTGGGCGAAGCCCTGTTTGATTACGAACAGTGGCGTGTCCAAGTGACCGCCAAGGCTGATGAAATGCGCCGCCAATGGCGGCGCAACGAAGAGCTCCGCCAGCATCTCGCTTGGCAGCGAGAGCTCTCGCGCCGCCGCGAACAATGGTGGTGGCGGCTGGCCGAAATTTTGGGTTTGGCAAACCTCGGGCGCCGACCCGAAATCAAGCCGCCACATGGCGAGCCGCCCGGTCTTCCCGCCATTCCTCCGGCCAATCCGGTCGACCCCTGGGGAACGGCAGAAGGAGCCGCCAGGCTCTCGCCTCTATTACAGAAGCTGGGTGAGGCCGTGGAACACGGCCTGAGGCGCTTTGAGGATAACCCGCGGATCACCGCGGCTCTGGCCAACCAAGGCGCCCTTCGCGCGGCCGCTGACGCGCGCACCTTCGTCGGGCTCAATCCTTACGAAGCCCTGCGCGAAGGCGAACGCGCGGGATTTGTCACCATCGCCGCACCCACTGCGGGCGACGAAAAATAAAATTCTACTCGGCTATACGCCGAGTTTTATTCTTTTTTAAAACTTACTTTAAAAACCGGATACCATTTATTATCATATTCATCAATAATTTCTACCGATTCATTTTCCAAATACATATTCAAAGCAATATCAGCCAATAATTCTTGATCTGTCTGGATATCAACCTTTAATTCGTCTAATTCGGCAAAATCTTTGCTAGAATTTTTAATTTCATTCTCAATAC
>CAZMZN010000036.1:0-5170 GCA_964570945.1 uncultured Gammaproteobacteria bacterium | reverse complement strand
CCTTTATGGGTAGTGGGATTATTTTTTATATATCATATTTCTTTATTGGAAATCATAATTAATATCATTTTTATTGACTTGGCAGGTTCGGCTTTAACAATTTTATTTGCTTTATTAGCTGTATTTTCAGTTCCCAAAATATTTGTTCCAAAAATCATCCAACCAGAGAAGTGGCAAGTGATTGCCAGTTTATTGATCGGATTTGTATTATTAATTGCTTTCGGATATTTAATATTTTATACAAATATTACCTTGGGAGATACTTGGCAAAAAAATGTATTAGTGGCGATAGCTATTGTGCAATCGGGACTATATCAACTGTGGTTAATTTATAGAAAAAATACCGGCTTGGTAAGGCAAGATCAAGCTAGAGTTAGCAAATTTTTGCTTATTGGTATAATTTTTTGGGCATTGGCTTTTATCGTCGGTAATGTTTTATAATTAAAAATAAAAAAGTCATTCATTGTTTATGTCAGTTGAAAAAGAATATAAGCCCAAATTTTTCGTTATTGAAGCGGTTCCGCCACTAGCGGAACGTGTGCAATCTGAGAAAGAGACGCGCGCCGCTCGTATTGAGCGTCTAGATGGAATTGTGCGCGAATTATTTCCTGATAACGAGGTATTAAGAAAAAAAATTCGCCAAAGTTATGAAGTGCCTCAGTGGGGCAAATATCATAATGAAGGTATTTATATGGATACGCATTTAAATGCAATGCTTTTTATTTTAGAACAAGCATATCAAGGTGAGTTTTCGGAAGGATTAGATGAAAGCGCCAAATCATTATTTGAAAATGTGATAACTGCGGAAAATAAAAAATCTTTACAGCAATATGTATTTTTACATGATATAGCCAAGGCTGATTGTTTGCGTTTAAAAACTGAAGAAGGTGATAAGGATGTGAAGTGGCGAGAATGGCAAGAAATGCTGCCCGATGATTTGCGAGAAAATCCGGACCCGGTAAAAATGGCTGATTTTTTGCGAGAGAACGGCATAGATTCAATTTCATATTATCATGCAGAAGGTGGAAGAATGGTGAGACATGGCGCTCGTGGAGCTGAACAAATACAAGAAATGGCCGGTGACAATGATTTGGATAACGATTTGATGATACCGGCAATCGCCAATCATGAAATTGCCTTTCAGTTTAATAATTCCAAAGCTGTAAATTACGAAAAGCATTTAGGGGGTTATACTCAGGAAGAAGTCGCTTGGATTATTTTTGCAAGTTATTTGGATCAAATGGCTTCTTTTCAGGTCGGCAATCCAACTTCAGAAAGAGCAAAACCAAATTTAGACGCGTTAAGAGTATTGTTAAAGGCAAAACAAAATTTTGAAAATATCAGAGCAATAAAAGAACATTTAATGAAAGATGTTGAGGTCAAACAATGGCTTGAAAGCGGAGATCTTAATTTAAAGAGCATTGATCAAGACATAGCTAAATTAATGAAAATTGAAAATCCACCCAATTTAGATCAAAAAATAAGCGAACTTAAAGATAAGTATAGGCCAAAACTTATAAGCGGTAGGGAAATAGGTAAGTTGATAGGGTTTTTGAAGTCTTTGGGTATTCAAGGTGTTGAATTTAATCAATTAAGGCAATTGTTGATTAATTTACCAAAAGGCGTTGATTCGGAAAATATTAATAAGCGATTAGATGAAATATCAGAATTGGATGATAGTCTAAAAAGCAAAATAACCGCTTGGTTACAAGATAATGTTTTATGAGGAGAACGCAAGAAAATCTAGAGATAAAAGATGGCGAAAAACAATCAGTGTTATCTGATTTGTTTATGGAATTAGAAAAAAGCGACTATGATTTAGTGAGAGATCGGCTTTTGCCCAGACAAGAATTGGCAGAATTGTTGGATTATGCCAAATCATATGGAATTAAATTATTCAGCTTTATTGGGGCCGGTTTTAACAGAGCTGTATTTAAAGCGGAGTTTAATAATAAAAATTATGCTTTAAAGATTCCTGTTACTTACGGAGGTGATTATTTTAATCGCTTTGAAGCGGAAGAATATAGCAATATAAAAATAAATGATGCAAAATTTAAAGAAATATTAGCTTTTACCAAAGATATTGGTAACGGACTCGTCATTCAAGAATTATGTAGTTCGATAACTTCTGATGAAATCCCAGAAGATATTTATGAATTATCTTTAGCGTTAAGGGAAATGTGGCAAGAGCAGGGCTTTGAAGTGGATAATTTTGAGTTTGGAGTAAGTGTTTGGGACGGTAAGATAAAAGCTTTTGATTTTTCGGATATGCCATATGGGTAAAAACAAAGAATATCGAGCGCGTTTGGCGGAAATGGCTAAAACGGAAAAGAAAAAAGAGAAAGATGCGGAAATAATTAGGGAAAAAACCGCAAAAGAAGCGATTGAATTTGGCGTTATTCAATTGTCTCGTTTTTTAGATCATATAAAAGAAAAGGACGGCAATTTGCCTTCGGTGATAATTTATCCTGATACATCAATTCGTCCTTTGCGTTACGCTATCGCTCCGTTATTAAAAGAAAAATATAAAAGTTGCGGCCAGAAGATGCCGAGCGAATATTTTTTTAAAGTGTTTTCCGGAGCGCGTTATAATGGCGTATATAAATTTTATATTGATGAATATGAGCGAAAAATACAGCGTTTGCGGTTAAAAATTAAACTTCTTAGAGAAAGAGTGAATCAACAACAATATTTGTATGATAATACTGATGACGAAAAATCAAAAAATAAGATACGTCAATTAATTCAAGAGTTAGAGAAAAATATTATTAGCTTGCAGCAAGAAATAAATATCGCAATGTATAAAAGAAGCAATGTTCCATCGTCTGAAGAAGCTTTAAAGATTGAAAATAACCGCCTGAGACAAATGTTAACCAGTGAATCAGATTCAGTTTTAGTCGTGGATGATGTATGGGCAAGCGGCCATACAATGTGGACAATGCAAAAAATATTTGAGCGTAATGGTATTAAGCGGGCGAATTATTTTGTTTTTGTTGATGGGGGATCGTTGCATAGTAATTTTAACGGCGATATACAATGCGGAGTTTATTTGTCCGGCTGGGCTGATATTGATAGAATTGGTGATAAATGCGGAAAAATAATCAATGATTCGGATTTAATAAGCGATCCAGATGTAGATCGTTGGTATAAAATTATTCAGAATGGCTTTCCATATCGGTCTATGTTTGATGTTGACAAGCAAGCAAGAATAGGAGTATTTAAAGATATCTCCAATAAAAGGGCGTATGCTGAAATCAGTTCGGCGCGTGACGGTTTGGAAATCAAAAAAATTAGAAAAAAATACGAACAGTGGGGTGTGGAAGCTTTAAATAATTTGAAATAATTTTCAATTTTTCGCGTATTATATTAATTATAATTAACCCGATTTGTATGCAAAAACACAAAGAAGATGCGCTTTTATTTGGCGCTTTAGGGGGAGTGGCAGTATCATTACTACTTTTCTTACTGGTTTATTTTTACGGTTTGAATTTACTTTTGCCTTCAGGTGCCGATAGTGTTTCCGGTATTGAGGCGGCGGAGATTCAAGCTGTGGATGTAAGCGATATAGTAGAAAAAGTTAATCCTGCGGTTGTGAGTATTGTGATTACTGCTGATGTACCGGTATATGAAGAGTATTATGAAAATCCGTTTGGTGATAACAGTCCTTTTTCATTTATGATACCTCGCCGCCGCCAGAATGGCACTGAAGAAAAACAAGTTGGGGCGGGATCTGGATTTTTTGTTTCTTCCGATGGCTATATTGTTACCAATGCTCATGTTGTTTCCGAGGAAGACGCCTCTTATACGGTAACAACCACAGATGGGGAGCAATATGACGCCCAAGTAGTGGCAATGGATAGTTTATTGGATATTTCTGTTTTAAAAATTGATATTGAAAACGCGCCTTATCTGGAATTTGGTGATTCAGATGAATTAAAATTAGGCCAAGGGGTAATTGCGATTGGTAATGCTTTGGGAGAATTTAGTAATACTGTTTCTACCGGTGTTATTTCCGGTTTATCAAGAACAATAACCGCTTCTGATAGTCGTGGCAGAACGGAAAAATTGTCAAATATTATCCAAACAGATGCTGCTATTAATTCAGGTAATTCTGGCGGTCCATTATTGGATTTGCGTGGTTATGTTGTGGGTGTAAATGTGGCAATGGCATCCGGTTCAGAAAATATCGGATTTGCGCTGCCTGCAAATATTGTTAAGAAAACAGTGGAGACAATTATAGAAACCGGTAAAGTTGAACATGCCTATTTAGGGGTTAGATATGTATTAATTGATGATGATTTGCAAAAAAAGAATAATTTAAGCGTTAATTATGGCGCATTGGTTTTACGCGGCAATGATGGTGCTTTAGCGGTTATACCGGGGTCGCCGGCTGATAAGGCGGGTATAGTGGAAAATGACATTATTTTAGAAGTGGATGGAGAAAAAGTGACCGAAGATAATACTTTGGCCGCCATGATTTTAAGAAGAGCGCCGGGTGATATTATTACTTTGAAAATTTTGCATGATGGTGAGGAAAAGGAAGTGCAAGCAACTTTGACAACGCGGCCTGATAATAGTGATGAATAATATTGTATAATGTGCATACTTCCAAAAACCCCGCTCTATCTGAGCGGGGTTTTTGGTCGAGCGTTAGCTGGGCGCTATTAGATAAACCATTGATTTGATTTTATCAAATTGATGGCCCATATAACCATCGCGTCGCTAACGCCCTCGCTGTTTTACAGCAGTTATATTATATATAAAAATTCCAATAAAATCAAACAAAAAAACGCCAATATAGCGTTTTTTTGTAATGTAATATTTATTTATAATTACACTTTGGGGCGGGCGATAGAAACTGTAATCGCACGACCTTCCACTTGGCTTTCGTTAAGATCGTTGACGGCGGCATTGGCGGCATCTTCATTGTCGAACTCAACAAATCCAAATCCGCGGCTGCGGTTTGTCATGCGGTCTTTAACAATGCGAGCACTTAAAATTTTTCCATATTTGGAAAAAATGTTATTTAAGGCTTGATCGTCAATAGACCAAGGAAGGTTGCCCACAAATAACTTGTTGTTCATATTAACAAGAGGACATGAATTAATTTGCCTTGATAGGCCGAACTCTTATTAATACAAACTAACAAGAGAACCGCTATACTATAAAG
>CAZMZN010000035.1:3335-5247 GCA_964570945.1 uncultured Gammaproteobacteria bacterium | reverse complement strand
AATGTGTATTCTATAATATCTTTTACCGGTTGCGGAAAATCATAAAAATTTTCAGGAGCGCCGACAAATAAACGCCAAGCATAATAATTTTGTCGCTGTTTAGTTTGTTTTTCAGAATCAAAACCATAATTTGTTGCCGCAAATTCTTTTATCCTTCTATCATAAAAAGAAACAATTTGCCGCAACACTTGTTGATCATAATTATAGTTTTCACGGAATTGTTGCCGTAAATGGATTAAAATAGCATTGACTACGGTTTCCGCGTATTGATTGGTATACATCCAATTTTTCATCGTCACGGAATATCTGTTAAAATCCGCATTAGTGCTATCCACCGCGGTTATAAAAATTTGATCTTTTGAGAATAAAACAAAAGTATTCCAAGCGTGACTCAACTCTCGCCTTATCCAATATTCTTTATTTTTGGAATATGTTAAGTGCAATTCCAAATCATACTCAACATAATCAACATCATAAAGCGCTTCCAAATTGCGCAAGGCGCCGGTTTTTTGCCGTTCTTTTAAAGTATCAAAAACAGCCTTGGTAAAAGCCGCGAACTGGCAGCAAACGCCATTGCCGGGCCATTGGTAATCCGGCATATCATATAAAAATTCCTTCGCCTCTTTTAACAAATCAACCAAACTTTTTTGGTCATGGGACGATAAACTAAATTTTTTCTCATTATTTTTTATGCTTTCGTAATCATATTTGCTCAAAGCCGCCACCGTAGCACAAGAAAGTTCAATCGCCTGTTTGGGAGTTAGCCGTTCAATGTCTTGCACTTCAATATTTTTCAACAAGCGCTGTCCGATTTCCGTTTCATAAAAATCTCGTAAACATTGGTCCAGCTCTTTTTGCCAATCGGGATTTTTAAAAGTTTCTTGCATCGTTGCCAACGAACGATAATTATTATTGCGTTTTTCTACATACTCTTTCAGCCATCGCGGTTTTTCTGCTTGCCGTTCTTCTTCCAGAATTGTATCCGGAAAATCAACAGCATCAACAAAATTAAGAGATCCGATCTCTCTGCCTTGCAATTCTATTTTTTCCAGAGAAATACCGCGCAGCGATACAATTTGCTCCGGATTAAATCGTCGGCGACCGAGCATATTTCAGGTATATTATAATCCCATCGCTTCCGCAACTCTTTTTGCGACTTGCTCTACCGTTCCCAAGCCGTCTACACGCTTTAATAAACCTTGTTTTTCATATTCCGCCAAAACTGGAACCGTTTCTCGTTCATAAATATTTAACCGCTCTTCCATAATTTTCGGGTCATCATCCGGCCTCTTTTCAATTTTCGCTCTCTTTAACATTCTTTCCATTGATTCTTCGCGCGGTACTTCTATTAAAAGCACAACCGTAGGCGTCATTTTTTCGGCAAAAACTTTATATTGCGCCATATTGCGCGGATAGCCGTCAATAATAAAACCGTTTTGACAATCAGATTTAGCTATCCTGTTCAATAAAATTTCCAAAGCGACTTCATCAGGAGCCAAAATACCGGTTTCTACGGATTTTTTCACTATCTCCCCCAATTTTGTGCCGGCGGCAACTTCATCACGCATCAATTGCCCCATTGATAAGGCGGGAATGTTTAATTTATTGGATAAAATCATGGCCTGAGTACCTTTGCCGCTACCCTGCGGACCCAATATAACAATTTTGTGTTGCATATTTTTATTTTTTTTACATCTGGCGAAACCGCCAATTAAAATTACCGATTTTCAGTTTATCACTTTGGCGCAAATATGCAAAGATAAAAAGACTGCTTTATTTCTTCGCTAAAATTAGGAAAATTTTTTCCATTTTCGGTTGACAAAACCGTGATTTTGTGCAATAGTGAATTTGAGTGGCAAAAGCGCTTTTTAAAGCGCTTTTTTGCCGCAATTTCTAAGCGGAGCCGGTACGG
>CAZMZN010000035.1:0-3325 GCA_964570945.1 uncultured Gammaproteobacteria bacterium | reverse complement strand
AAGCGGAAACCCCGCCCCCGCCAAAGACACGGGGGCAAGGAGGAAAACCATGTCCAAATACTCGACCCATCCATTCCTCCTCGTCGCCCTCATGGCGGGGGCGTGCGGGGACGAGGCCGGCGGAGACACCGCCGGCGAGTTCACCACCAAGAATGGTGGTGGCGGCGACGCCAACGGCGACGCCTATTACACCGCCACGGCGGTGTTTGACGGCCTCGGCGAGGACATGGGTGATCTGCCGATCACCATGTCGGCCAAGCTGGACCCCGTCAACGGGGGCCACTACGACACCATCGTTTCCGGTGTCGTGGGGGAAACCATTTCCTTGGCCGCTCCGGCCGAATGGGATATGGTTATCGGTCCTCCGACCGGTGAGACCGATAACTCTAATTATCCCACTCTCCCCGTCATGGAGGGAGAAGACGGGTGGCGCTGGATTTACCCGCGCGTCACCTATGCTCTCAACCCGGGCGACGAGGTGGTTGAGGAAATTACCCTCAACGCCTACGCCGACGGGATGTGGGATTGCGTCGACAACGACGATTACGAATCGTCCGGCGAAGTTGACATGAGCCGAGGAGAAGAGCTCGACCTTCCCTTCGGTGAAGTCAAGGTGGAAGGAATCCGCCTGACGGTCGCCGACGAACACGCCGACGATCCCGACTGGGATGCCGACGGCGAATTTACCGGTCCCGCCTCCATTGAGGTGTGGATCAAGAGTCCGCTCGGTGAGTGGACCTTCTGGTGCGAAGCGCGCGGACAGTAGCAACCGCGCGCCGCCAGCCCGCTTTTTAAAGCGGGTTTTTTACTTTAAAGGCGGCCAAATTATAGGCCGCCCTTATATTTTGATTATTATGCCAATTTAAGGCTCTACATAAATATAGCCGTCATAATAAAGCCAAGGATCGGTAACACCTGTACTGTCAGTATAATTATTGTAATAACATTCATCATCCTCATATTTATTTACTTCCAAACTACCATCACCATCATAGCAATAATCCTCCCCTTCGCCAGCGGCATCACCCGAACAAATACCGGTGCAAAAGCCCCAGTTATCACGAATATGAATTCGGGGCTGATACACGCATTTGCCGCCCTCTACGCACGGGCTTTCATCCAAATCACCGTCATTATTGTCATCGGCGCACGTCGGTAAAGTGCGCAAATCTTGGCTGTCGCAACGATAAACATGGGTGTAGCTGAAATAATTTGGGTCGCAACTGTCAGCCGTATATCCCCATTCACACTTGTCCGACAATGCTCCGGCCGACAAATCATTGGTACACAAATCACACTTGGAAACCGTATCTGAATAAACACCTTCATCTGTTTTTTGCAAGCCGCGATGATTCTTATAATAATTGTCTGTTCCGTCGGATCCGGTATAATCTCCGCCATCACCCCAATCAATAATCACTCTCCTGATTGGCAATTGATTTTTATCAGCGGCGGCATAGAATTTTAAATTAGCTCGGAAATAACCGCCATCAGCGGAAATATCACCACTATCACTGCTGTTAACGGTAAAGGCGTTTTCCGTTCCTTCGGCGCAATATCTGGTGCCGCAATTTTCCAAATCAACCGACCATACCGTTGGCGGCACACCCTCAGCCGGCCGGACATCCCAATTTAGATCACCGTCATTATAACTTTCAGGATCATAAGAATCTGTATATGAACCAAAACCATCGCCGCCTATTGATAAATCATTGCTATTGTATTCAGAATCCCATTCCCAAATTTGCAATGGTTTAGCAAACAATTCCGATAATCTGTCCGTAAGATCTGAAAATGTGTTAGATGTGTTTATATAAGTATCACCCCATGTTGTTTCATCCCAATCTACAAATTCCCTAGCTTCAACGGTGGAACCATTGTCATTTCCAAACGCTTCAATTTCGGATGAAGAACACTCACCATTATCAGGATCATCTACAGGATATATTGTTGTTTGATAACCTTCGCTGTTTTCTACCGCGCACGCAGGAACCACCAGCGGTGTTGGATCCGGGATATCTGAAAAATTATTAGATACACTGAGCGGAGAATTAGATGCTCCAAACGGGTTATTTAATGTATCAACATTATAACTGAACTCGCCACCATCCGCCGTATAATTTTTATCAGGATTTAGTATTCTATCCGTCCAAGGCACAGCATCTCCATCTGTAGACGACACCTCAACAACACTTAAACATGCCGGATAAATATCAACCGCGGGCGATTCTGTAGCATAATCTATACCACCGCCACCATTCAAATCACCATCAGTATCAAAATCATAAGCGCCCAATTCTGAATCTGTTCCAGCAAAAGTAGCGCCATAATATGTACAATCACTATATTCATCAAACCAAGAATCTACAATAGAATAATCTTCATCATAATAATATTTGGTTTCATTTTCATAAACCGCATTTCCACTGGTAGTATAATCATCCGGCGCTTCACAAGCGCTACCATCATTAGCGTGGAATGAATTATACGGCACACATAAATACGGACATGCATTTGTACCACGACTCCAACTACTGCCCCCTTTATTGTTTTTTCTACAACTATCGGCAGCCGTTCCAGTTTCACTACTGGAATTTCTTGCAGCACCGACCAATGCCCAATACCCTTCCGGGCAAACAACGGTTTTTTGACAATAACCTTTATTCGTGGAAGTCACAGAAGTAGTTGAACTATCACTACTGGTACCATCTTCACCCCGTATCGCCGAACAACCGTTAAACGAAGATAAGTTAGCATAAGGCCTAATTTCACCACAATAATATGTATCCTCAAAATAACCGGCGCTCTTGTATTTGGCGTAAATATCGGTCGCGCCGGTAATCTGATCAACCGGCAACCATGTCAAACAAGCGCCGGTATCAGGATCGCCATACAAACTGATACTGCCGTCGCGCTCCAAGCAATAGCCTTCCAAACCGACAAATTCATCCACAGAACTGATCGGTTCACAGGTACCGATATATTCTCCCGTGGAATCATCAAGATAGCGACAGTCATCATCATCACCACAAATCGCACCGGCCACCGGACTGTCCGCTGAACAAATACCGCCAATATCATCAACATCAGTGTCGTAAGCCAAATATTGAGAAACTCCGGAAACCGTGGAAACTTTTTGATAACTGCATTCGCAATCTTCGCCCGGAGCGCAATAATTTACATTGCCAAATCCGGAAACGCGACTGTAAGGCAGAGCGCCACCAATATCATTATCGCTTCCGGTTTCTTTATCGTCTTCAAGAATATAATTGCTATCGCTGGAATCTTGAGAGAACAAATGCAAACTGTCTTCGGTTATACTAAC
>CAZMZN010000034.1:0-5304 GCA_964570945.1 uncultured Gammaproteobacteria bacterium | reverse complement strand
TATCTATACAGTGGCAAAAATTAACAATTGGTTAAAAAATAAAGGGTTTAATTTAAAATCAGATGGTCGGCCAATTTTAGGTATTGATTCTGAGGAGTTATATAAATACCTGAAAGATATAAATGAAAAAATTATTATCGTTCCCGCGCACGCTTGGACACCGTGGTTTTCCATTTTTGGTTCAAAATCCGGTTTTGACAGTATAGAGGAGTGTTTTGGTGAGATGACAAAATATATTTATGCGTTAGAGACGGGTTTATCCAGCGATCCTTTGATGAATCGCCATTTAAGCGCATTGGATAATATAATGTTGATTTCTAATTCAGACGCTCATAGCCCCAGAAATTTCGGTAGAGAGGCAAATGTTTTTGAATTGGGTGAAACTGAACTCAGTTATGAGAATTTTATTAACATTTTAAAGACAAAAGATACAAGCAAGTTTAAATTTACGATTGAATTTTACCCCGAAGAAGGTAAATATCATGCAGACGGTTGTGCAAAATGCGGATATTGGCGTTTGCCGAAAAAGAAAAATGAAGATCTTCATTGTCCCAAATGCGGAGGGAAGATGACAATAGGTGTTATGGCTCGTGTTAATGCTTTGGCGGATAAAAAAATAGATTCAATGCCAAGTAATCATGTGCCGTATAAATCTATCGTTCCTTTGCAAGAAATTATTGCCGAATCCATGGCTGTGAAATCCACTTCTTCCAAAAAAGTGCAAGTATTGTACGAAAAAATGATTAACGAACTTGGTAATGAATTTTTTATTTTGTTGGATGCCGATGTAGCTAACATTGCTGAAGTGGCGGATAATATTGTAGCTGAAGCGATTGACCGTATGAGAAAAGGGGATTTATACATTAGGCCCGGTTACGATGGTATATTTGGCGAAGTGAAAATTTTTTCTGATAAGAAGCCACGTCCTATACCTATACAAAAGAAATTAATTGAATAATATGACATGCAGTTGCGATATATCGCCCAACAAGAAAAGCAATACTGACGAAATAGCTCATTTTTTAAAAAGTATATCTGATAAAAACAGGTTGCAAATTTTACATTTTTTAAAAGATAAGAAAAGATGCGTGTGCGAAATACAGGATTACATGGGTATTGCTCAAAATTTAGTCTCGCATCACTTAAAAGTTTTAAAAGAGCATAAATTGGTGTCTTGTAAAAAAGAAGGGTTGAAAAATTTTTACGAAATTGAGCGCGCAAATTTACAGCGGCAATTAAAAAAAATAAATCGTTTGTTTTTTTGAGAGTGTTTAGTTAAATGCGGCGTCGTCTCAAATCTCTTCATCCCATAATTTATCATCGTTTGTGGGGGTATAATTTTCTATGGCGTCGAAATCAATCATATAAACACGTGGGATTTTTGTATAATCTGGCTGATTTTTTGCGTCTCGCGGAAATAACAATACAAAGTTTTTAGTATGTTCGTGCGTGTGCGACAAATGTAATTTTTTTAATGTATTGATTATAGATTTAATTTTTTCTTCTATCTCTTGTTTAAAATTATCTGTGTGAGCCATCCACCAGTCATATGTTGGTCCGGGGATAACGCGCGAGTAAACTCTAATCATCAATGGATTGTCAGAATTATCCCAGTTGGCATATACAATTGGTTCTATGGGTATATAATCAAAGCCTGCCCGCCGCCAAGTATCTACATTTTGATAAGCGAGCAGCCACTTATTAAATTTATCAAAAGGTATATGGCGGATGATTAGTCGTTCGCGCAATGAACGCTCTTTTATTCCCGGAATTTCGCCGAGGAGCGTGGTTTTTGATCCTGTTTTAGGAAAATTTTTTCTAAAAAATTTATTTTTTGCTCCGCGATATAGTGGGTTGTATCCATCTATTTTAGCGCGTAATTTTTCTGGTGATAATACCTGTTCATCTTTCTTTACTTGGATTGAATTTTTAACATAAGTGACGCTTGCTCTTGTATATCTATCTTGATATCTGTCAAGCAGAGGCAGAAGGGATGGTAAATTTTCTGGTAGCAATGATTTTGCTACCTGCAAAGCCTTTACTCGTACAAGGGGGGATTGGTCTTTTATGAAAATATCTTTAATGATTTTTATTTGTTCTTCTTTTGGCAAGATGTTAATTTGTTGCAGTGCTACTTTGCGTATATCTTCGTGTGGATCTGATAGGGCGGCGTATATAATTCTCTGAGCTTCTTGTTTTGGTAAAGAGATTGCTAACGAGATTGAGGCTTCTTTGATAATACGAGAATCACTATTAAAAAAATTCCTGATTATTTTCCGCTGTTCTTTTTTAGGTAGGTATATTGCCTGTTTAATTGCAGATGATTTTATACTGTCATCATAGTCGCCATATAAAACTGTTTCCATTGATTTTTTCTTTTCTTGATCGGGTAAATGCTTTATCTGTCGCAAGATATCGTAAATAATATAATCATTACCTTTATTTTTTAGCACCAGCTCTATAAGACGCCAACGATTTGGTAGTGGTATGTTAGGAACCTCTTCTATAATATGATGCAATTCAAGTTCATCAATTTTATTAATATTATCTTTTAAAAATTTAAATCTATCTTCCGGCTCTAAAAGGCGTGTTTGACCTATCGCAAAAACAGCCAATTCTTTTTTCATGGCTATTTGCAAAATTGCCAATCTGTCTTTTGGGCTTAACCAATAAACTTCACGCAATATTTGTACGGATGTTTTGTGTGCGCAATTTTGAAGTATTGTTTTTAAAACGTTGAATCTCGTTTTTGCGTCTGGTATAAATCTGATTTGTTTTATGGCACTGATTGCTATATACGGATCATTATCTTTGCCGGCTTTTAATATCTCTAAAACACGTTGTTTTTCCGGTAGAACATATAGACTTGCCAACGCTTCTGTTTTAACTGTCGAGTCGCTGCTTGATAATCCTTTTTCAACCCGTTCTTTGGCTGTCTTTGTGATATTTTCTTTTGCACTTTCTAAACGTTGTAAATCTTGTTCTGTAAGCGGTTCATCGTTAAGAAGTTGATACATTTCAATATTAGTATCTACGCTTTCTGTTCTCGGTTGAAATTCTTTGAGTTCGCTCATATCTTTTTAAAAATCCCCGCACGCTCCTTGATGAGATCCTCCTGTTTAGACCTCCTCCGGAAGCGGCGGGGATTTTTTTAGAAAATTACTTCTTTTTACGCTTTACAGCTTTGCGCTTCGCCGGTTTACGCTTAGCAGCTGTTTTTTTCTTAGCTGTTGTTTTGCGCTTCGCGGTTGTTTTGCGCTTTACCGGTTTTTTAGCGGTTTTCTTTTTTGTTACCGCTTTCTTTTTAGCTGGTTTGCGCTTTGCGGTTGTTTTCTTTTTAACAGTTTTTCGTTTTTTTGCTGGCATGAATATTCACCTCCTTTCTTTTCTAATGTCGCTGAAAAAAATTTTTATCGACCACGCGAAAACAATTCGCAAAAATATATTTTTTCAGCGCAACATTGCATTACGAGCACGTGCCCATCACAATGCAATGATGAAAGCTGAAGCTTTCAATAAAATTATAACTTCCTTTGTGTCAAATTAAAATAAATTTTTGTTAAGTTATGCACAAATTGTTAATTAGAAATTTCTACTGTTGCATTTTTTTTCGCCCAGTTATAAATCCATTCAGAATTTTCGTAGTTTATATTTACACATCCATGACTCATAGGTTCGCCAAAATTGTTATGCCAATAAGCATAGTGTAAATAGTACTGAGGTTTGAAACGAAGATTGTATTTTACATCCGGCAAACTATAATTGCGCGGATCGTTTTCTCCATAATACCAGCTATAATCATGCCATAATAATTTATCAGTGATTGAAAATGTTCCTGTGGGCGTGGGGTAGCCGGTTATACCAGATGATATTAAAAACGCTTTAATCAGAGTATGGTTTTGATAAGCTCTTAAAGTTTGGTTATTTAAGTCAATAAAGATATATTGCTCAGAATCATTGCCGGTAATTTGCGGTTCTGTGCTTGCGACAACAAAGATGTGATTTTGTGGATCGTCGTTGATTGTAGCTATTTTTAATCCACGGTCGCGATTATCATTAAAAAAAGAAAATTTATTTTGGTTAAAATTATTATCATCACCGATATAGAACCATGATTGATTGCCTCCCCGCATAGCGATGCCGATTTGTTCGCCGTCTAATTTTGTGTAATGAAAAACATCAATTCCATTTTTGTAAAAAGGTATTTCAGGTAAAACATTGGTTATTTCGTTAATTACGAAGTTATCGCTTTCTGTCTTCTGTGCAATGCTGATTACGGGGGTGGCAAAGCCTGCTCGTGCAACGATGATTTCTTTTTTCCCGTCATTATTTAAATCCACAAGGGTGACACGAGCGCCAAAACTATCTTGCGCACCTCCACCAGCAAAAAATTCATTTTTAAGATTGCCGTCTTTGTCAAAAATTCTTATATGCGGTCCTCCGCCAACTCCAGCTCCTGTAACGATTTCATTATTTCCGTCTCCGTCTATGTCTCCACAGGCAACATCGGCACCACCGCGAAAATTGGGATTATAAGCAAAAAATTGCGAAATAAATTCTCCGGAATTGCCAAAAATTCTGATGTGCGGTCCGCCACCGACATTAGCGCCCGTAATAATTTCATTAATGCTGTCGTTATTGATATCGCAAGCGGTAACATTAACGCCACCTGTAAAATTTTGGCCGTAAGCAAAAAATTCAGTTATTTTTGTTCCGTCTTGACGAAATACGCTAACTGTCGGAGGTAGACCTACGCCGGCGCCAACTATTAATTCCGAGATATTATCAGAACCCAAATCGGCCGCATAAATATCCATATCGCCACGATATTGCTCATCGTTAAAAGGATTGAATGATGTTATTTTAAGTCCGTTTTTATCAAATAAATAAATTTTTGTTTGATCAGCTGGTGTTTGTTTCCCTGCAACGAATAAAGGCACAGTAAATAATAACAATAAAGTTGGGAAAATTAATTTTATTTTAATAATGTAAATATTATAACAAAATTGATTGACATATAATTTTTTTTGGTGTATTGTTTTTCCGCTTATTATCAGGGGCCTGTAGCTCAGCTGGCTAGAGCACCTGCTTTGCAAGCAGGGGGTCAAGGGTTCGAATCCCTTCAGGTCCACCAAAAAACCGGCATAACTGCCGGTTTTTTGTATTTATGGTTTCATAATTGTCACGAGTAATTTTTTACTAAGATAGAGTTGGTAAAATTGCCGGATAAGACTTGTAATTTTGATGGGTAATGCAATTTTTTCTTTTTTTTGCGTAATATTGAATATGCGCAAGGTGTTAAAA
>CAZMZN010000033.1:0-5332 GCA_964570945.1 uncultured Gammaproteobacteria bacterium | reverse complement strand
GATCAGGAAGATGCGGTTGATTTAATTAAAATGTGTATTAAAGATTTGAATATTGATACAAAAAATAACCGTTTTCCAAAAGCGCGTGTTGTGCAAGATATAATTTCTTACGCTAAAAATAAAAATATTTCTTTGTCTTCCGTATTACAGAAAAAATACCGTTATTACGAGCGATTTGTTGATCGCTTAGAAATGATTGCCGACTCTTTTAAAAAAGTAAAATTCGCTCATAATTCCATGGATTTTGATGATTTATTGTTGAATTTATTGAATTTATTAAAGGACAACGAACAAGTCTGTTCCGATCTTTCTGAACAATTTAAATACATTTTAGTGGATGAATATCAAGATACCAATACTGTTCAGGCGGAAATTGTTGATTTGTTGGCTAAGCGGCATGGTAATATTTTTGTGGTTGGCGATGATGCGCAAAGCATTTATTCTTTTCGAGCCGCTGAGATAAAAAATATTCTAGATTTTCCCAACAGGTATCCTGATTGCAAAATTTTTAAACTCACTACCAATTATCGCTCAACACCTCAAATTTTATCAGTGGCCAATGAGGTGATAAAAAACAGTGATAAGAATTTTTATAAGGATTTGCAAGCGGTGATGGATGAAGGCGCTTTACCGACTCTATTGGCGGCAGCTGATCCGTATAAGGAAGCGGATTTTATATGTCGTAAAATTGAAGAAAAAATCGCAACCGGTATTGCGCCGCGTGATATTGCTGTTTTATTTAGAGCCGCTTTTCATTCGCAGGTTTTAGAATTTGAATTGATGCGCCGAGGCATTAATTATGAATATCGCGGCGGCCTGCGTTTTTTTGAACGCGCTCATATAAAGGACGCGATTGCCTATTTGCGAATTATTCATAATACCCGGGATATTACGGCGATTATGCGCGCTTTGCGCTTGCATGCCGGTATTGGACCGGTAACGGCACAAAAGCTGGCTACTGCTATAAGTAAATTTAAAAATATTGAAACGGCATTAACGGAACCCATCACTTTATCATCGAAAAGTAAAATTGGCTTTGAGGCTTTTCGTCGTTTAATGCAAAAAATGTTGGCAAGCAAAAAAACGCCGGCGGATTATATCCGGTCATTTATTTCTTCGGAGGAGTATCAAGATTATCTGCAGACACAATATCAAAATTTTGCCGAACGACTTGATGATTTGGAACAGTTTGCCGTTTTTGCCGAGCGAGACAATAATTTGCCGCAATTTTTAGAGACTGTGGCTTTAACCCAAGATTTTGGCATTAATAATCAGCCGGGTATTGATAGTGTTATTTTGTCAACCGTGCATCAGGCAAAGGGATTGGAGTGGAATACGGTTTTTGTAATTAATTTAGCGGAGGGAAAATTTCCCAATGCCAGGGTCTTGAACGAAGAGGGTGGTTTGGATGAAGAGAGGCGTTTATTTTACGTGGCGATTACTCGCGCCAAGCAGGATTTATTTTTCACTTATCCTTTAATGAGCGGCCGCAAGAATGATTCTTTGGAATATAATTCGGTTTCAACACTTCTTGAAGAAATACCGGAAGATTATTATCGGCAAATTGCCATGAATTTCGAGGATGCGGTAAAATATCGCAGTTATACACAAGGAAATGATGATTGGCAAGATGAACCCATGATTGTTTTAGATGAAATGGGTGAACCAAAAAAAGAAATGCCCGCTTCTTTTTTACGAGATGTTGACGAATTGTAAATATGAAATACGCAAAGCATCGTTCCAATTTATATCAACGAAAAAGAAAGGCAAATAAAATTTTGTTTGTTTATTTGGTGATTGTTGTTTTCTTGATTGGAGGTGTGATATATTTTGTTTTCAACCAAATATCCGGAAATAATGCGGCGGACAGTAATGAAGCGGATTATTCTACAAATGATCGCGAGAGCGATGATCTGTCGGTATCATTAGAAATAAGTACCGAAGAAGACAGTAAAAATAATATTTATGACCAGGAAATCATAATGCGGGCTGATGGCGCTGTTTCCGGAACGGCGGAAAGAAAAATAGAGAATGAAATTTTTTATTACTCTGTATCAGCTAATTTGCCTGTGATTGATTCGGAAAAAAATAAATATACGGTTTGGTTGGTAAAACCAGGTATTACCGATTATTTTGCTGTTGGCGATATGGTGTTGTTGGAAAACGGCAGTTGGCAAATAGAGTGGGAGAAGTCATTAAGTGAGAAAAATGATTTGTGGGATTATAATAAAACAATTATCACTTTGCAGTCCGTAAATGATGATGGGCCTTCTTCTAAACATATTTTAACCGGAGAATTTTAATATGAAAGTGGCAATTATTGGCACAGGCTATGTTGGGTTGATTACAGGGGTCGGTTTAGCACATTTAGGTCATAATGTAGCTTGCATTGATATAGATAAAAACAAAATTGAAAAATTGAACGCCGGCCAGCCAACAATTTTTGAAAAAGGTTTATCTGAGAAAATTATTTCCGGCCTTGAGGCAAAAAAATTATTTTTTTCAACGGATATTGGTAAAATAAAAAATGCCGATGTTGTGTTTATATGCGTAGGGACGCCACCTCTGGAAGACGGTTCGGCTGATTTATCTTATGTTTTTCAAGCGGCACGAGATATAGCCCCTTATTTAAAGGAAAATTCTGTTGTTGCTATTAAAAGTACCGTTCCGGTCGGTACTAATGAAAAAGTTAAAGAAATTATTTCTAATGAAACTGATAAGGTAATTTACAGTGTTTCCAATCCTGAATTTTTACGAGAAGGGAGGGCAGTAGATGATTTTTTTAATCCGGACAGAATTGTTATTGGTACCGACAATGATGAAGCATTGCAAATTATGAGGGAATTATACGCTGATTTTAATTGTCCTATTGTGATGACAGATATTCGCAGTGCTGAGATGATTAAATATGCCGCTAATGCGTTCTTGGCTACCAAAATTTCTTTTATTAATGAAATCGCCAATCTGTGCGAACAAGTTGGCGCCGATGTTGAAAAGGTGGCTTATGGTATGGGATTGGATAAAAGGATCGGATCTGCGTTTTTGGGAGCCGGTATAGGTTATGGGGGGAGTTGTTTTCCCAAAGATGTGCGCGCTTTACGGCAAATAGCAGGTAATAATGGTTATGACTTTAAATTATTAAAAGCGGTGATTGAGGTTAATAAAGATCAAAAAGAGCTGTTTTGGCAGAAAATTCAAAATCATTTTTCTGATTTTACAGGTAAAAGGATTGCGGTATTGGGATTGGGGTTTAAAGCCGGAACAGATGATGTGCGTGAATCTATCGGATTGGAATATGCGCAAAGATTATATGCAGCCGGTGCGGTAGTTATTGGTTATGATCGTTATGCGCGAGAAAAAGCGCAAGAAGTATTGCCGCAAATTGACTATGCGGATAATTTGGAACAAATTATCGATTTTTTACCCGACGCACTGGTTATAACCACAAAAGACAATGAATTTAGAAAAATAGTGCCTTTATTATTTCAATTAAATGAAGTGGCTATTTTTGATGGCCGCAATTTATTGGTTGGGGAAAATTTGCAAAAGGTAAATATTATTTATTTTTCTGTCGGTAGATAATTGTTGATAAGTTTTTTAAAAAAACATGAAAATAACATATAATATCAATAACTAATAAAGTTTTAATTATCTAATAAGTTTTATGGTGTACTTATTTAATAAAAAACGCTTTGGCGGCGGTGTGTCGGCGGTACTATTTACACTGATACTCGCCCTTGTTTGGTTTGTTATGCCGGGCAAACAAGCTTTCGCCGTACAGGGCGATTCAAGCAATATTAATTTAGTCGATAGCAATGGCAATGGAAAAATAGACAAGATTCAGTTTCAAATTGATAATTCAAGCTTGGGAACTTGGGCGTTGACAGGATCTAGCCCATATGGATTTAGTGTTACTCAGGCCGGTAGTGATATTACGATATCAGGCGTGGTTATCGCAAACGCATCTTCAAATCCTGCTTTAGTACAAATTACATTAGATGAAAGTGATCCTGATTTGGTAATGGATACGGATGCTGTCAGTTCATCGTATCCTATTGAGCTCATTTATACACAGACCGGCTTGACGGGTAGTTATGTGTCTGATGGTACTACGGAATTAAATGCTATTGCGACTGGTGATACTGGTCCTACTGATACAGAAAACGATACCGCCGCACCAGTGATTAAAAATGTATTTTACAAAGATGCGGATGCCGATGGAAAAATAGATAGAATCGGTGTTACTTTTACGGAAGATGTGGCTAACACTTCAGCATTATATCCTAATAATTTTTCAATCACCGCCGGTGATTTTACAGGGCTTAGTGATTCAACCGATGGAACGACTAATTTATTGGGCAGTGGATTGACATATGGTACAACCGCTAATGTTGATTTAACCGAAGCGTCTGTTGTAGATACTTATGATGATTCAGGTACTTTTGCCATTTCTTTAACGGGTACATTTAATATTGATGATTCTCTCGGTAATTCTAACACCTCAACAGGGGCTCAATCTCAAGCTAATATTCGTGACGCGGCAAAGCCAGTCATTAAAAGCTCGTCACCAAGCGATGGCGCAACCGGCGTGATAAGAACAGGTAGTGTTACATGGTATTTTTCTGAATCTATGGATACAGGCGGTGGCTGGGTGAGCGGTTCTGAATTTAGTGTTTCACCAAGCAATGCTACTTGGAATTCCGCCACATGGAGTACTACAACTGTAAGTAATGATACTGTAACAGTTTCTCATACGCCATTGGCTTGCGGAGTAACATATACTATAACTACAGATGATACTCAAATTAATGCTACAAATGGTACAACCGGTTACACAGCTCTTAACGACGCGTCAACCGCACCTATTGGTACATCTTTAACATTTAGAACCATTAATTGTGAAAGCTCTTCGTCATCTGATGATGAAAAAGTTAGCTACAGTTTGAGTGTTGATTCTCCTGAATCCGCGATTACTGCCGGAGATGATTATGAAATTACCTGGGAAGCAAGTTCCAATGATTATTATGTAGATATTTATTATTTGGATGAAAACGGTGATTATCAATTGATCGCTTCAGCGGAAAACAATGATGGTTCTTATACTTGGTCAGTTCCTTCTGATTTGTCCTTGTTTGAAACACAAATTTACATTGATTGGAATGATCTGGCCAGCTCAGTTGCAACAGCTACTTCCGATACTTTTGCCATTAATAACTCTACGGAAGATACGGTAAGTACTGAGGAAGAGACAGAGACGCCGTCAACCGAAACAAAGGCTGTTAACCCCTTCACCGGCGAAGAAGAGGAAATAACAGAAGTATCTGTCGGCGAC
>CAZMZN010000032.1:0-5403 GCA_964570945.1 uncultured Gammaproteobacteria bacterium | reverse complement strand
ATATACTTGTTTTTTATCCACAAAAAAAAGCCCCCGAAGGGGCGTTTATATTTATATATCTTAAATTGATGTTGTATCAACTTTTACCGCCGGTCCCATACTGGAAGTTATTGTAATTGATTTGATAAATGTTCCTTTAGACGCGGCCGGTTTGGCTTTTTTAACCGCATTTATGGCAGTGGTGATATTTTCCAACAATTGATTTTCAGAAAAAGATGCTTTTCCGACCGCCATATGGATATTGCCGGTATTATCATTTTTATAAGAGACTTTTCCGGCTTTTTGTTCTTTGATCATTTTAGCGATATCAGGTCCAACAGTATCGGTTTTCGGGTTTGGCATTAAACCGCGAGGACCGAGTAAACGCGCCGCTTTGGCTAATTTTGGCATCATTGCCGGAACAGCCACTGCGACATCAAAATCAATTTTGCCGGTTTGTATCATTTTGGTCAAATATTCTTCTGTAGCCACGACATCTGCGCCGGCTTCTTTGGCGGCGCTTTCATTGGCGCCGTCTACAAAAGCGGCTACTCTAATTTTTTTACCTGTTCCATGTGGTAAGGTTAGAGTCGGCCTTACCTGTTGATCGCTTTGTTTTGGATCAATTCCCAAATTTATGTGAACTTCAATTGATTCATCAAATTTTGCGGTAGCATTTTCTTTTACCAGTTTTATCGCTTCTTCTAAGCTGTATAACTTATCTTTTTCAATTTTAGCTTTCGCTTCTTTTAGTCTTTTGCTGATTTTAGGCATATGATTTATATGTGGTGCAGGCGCCTGTTCGGCTCCCACTTAATAATTAATTGGTTTTTTTACGATCTTTTAATATTACTTTAAAGTGAAGAATGAATAACGGTAGAGTGACAATCAAAATTGACAAGTAGCGGACTGCGTTTTGCGCCTTTTCTCTTTGGTAATTTTCCAGCGCATTTTGATTGCGTTGTTCGCAGGCTGATTTTATATCTATTTTTGCCTCTTCTGTCGGATATTCCATTTGCGAACAATTTTCTATGTAGTCGGGAGCATCTGCCAAGGGGAATACCCAGGTTTTTAGCCCCATATCCAACAAATTTATCACCGACCACATTAACATAAAAATCGTGATCGCAGATACTGCGGCAAAGTAAATTTTGTTAATGAGCAGTCCGGCCTCCTTCATATTTTGATTTATTGTTTAATTTCAACTCCCATTTGCTTACAGGTACCCATGACAATTTTTGCCGCCTTATCTATATCGTCCGTATTTAAGTCGGGTAATTTGATTTTTGCAATTTCTTTTACTTGGTTCATTGTGAGACTTCCCACTTTTTGTGTATTTGGTTTACCTGATCCTTTTTTTAATTTGGCCGCTTTTTTGATTAGTTCTGATGTTGGCGGGGTTTTTAAAATAAAGCTGAATGTGCGGTCTTCATAAATTGTGACAACGGCCGGCACAACTTCACCTCGCCTGTCTTGGGTAGCGTTATTGAAATCATTAACAAATTGTTGAATGTTAACGCCGTGTTGAGATAGTGCTGGTCCGAGTGGAGGGGCCGGTGTAGCTGCACCTCCCATAGCCTGCACTTTAATAGTGGTTAAAATAGGTTTTCCCATACGAATTGTTTTTTAGAGTGGATTCTCGTTAACGAGCAACCACATCGTGAATTAGATGGGCCAATATTGGCAAAATTTAAAGGTTTTGTCAATAATCGGCTTATATTTTTTTGATTTGCAAAAAGTCTAATTCTACCGGTGTTTCTCGTCCAAACATAGACACCAGAACTTTAACTTTTCCGCGTTGTTCATCAACTTCGCTTACTTTGCCTTGTTGGCCTTTAAACGGTCCGTCGGTGATAAGCACAGGATCGTTTTTGGAAATATCCATTTTGAATTCCGGGTCTTGAATTTGCGTGCGTTTTATTAAAGCTTCAATTTCTGATTCAGCGATTGGAGTGGGGGTGGTCCCTGTTCCGATAAAACCGGTAACGTTTGGTGTATTACGAACAACATACCAAGAATCATCGGTAACAATCATTTCCACTAAAACATAACCGGGGAAGATTTTTTCTTCCACGACTCGGCGTTTGCCGTTTCTTATTTTGATTTTTTTCTCTTTCGGCACCATGACATTAAAGATTTTATCCTCCATGTCCATGGTCTCAATGCGCTGTTCCAAGCTTTCTTTCACATTTTCTTCATAACCGGAATATGTATGGATAGCGTACCAACGGCGGCCGTAATTTGCTGTTTGTTTTGCCATATTAATTTGTTGTCAATTTTATCAAGGCTTCCAAGCCTTTATTAAATAAATAATCAATTCCGCCAAAGTATACGGCAAGAATGGCGCTAAGGATAATGATAATAATCGCATAACGCACGGTTTGTTGTTGGGTTGGCCATGAGACTTTTTCCAACTCTCTTTTAGCCTCCCTTAAATATCTGATTATTTTGTTGTTTTTAAGGCTCATAAATAAAGTTTTTTAAAAAGCCCCTTGGGGCTTCATTGCTGGCAATATACAACAATTCCCTTGTTTTGACAAGGAAATTTTGTGGGCATATGTTAAATAATGGTCAGATGTCCAAATTAACCACCTCTTTGGCATTTGTTTGAATGAATTTTTTACGCGGCGCTACATCACTACCCATTAAAATATCAAAAGTTTCGTTGGCGATTTCAGCATCTTCAATATCAACTCGCTTCATCAGTCTTGTTTCCGGATCCATCGTAGTTTCCCATAATTGTTCCGGATTCATTTCTCCCAAACCTTTATAGCGTTGAATGTTGACTTTAACACCATTTGCTTCCTCTTCGTTTTCCGGCTCATTTGTTGTATCTTCTGCTGTTTTATTTTTTTGCTTTTTGGCGGTCGTTTTTTCTTTGGTCATTTCTTTAATAATCCGTTCTTTTTCTTCATCTGAATAAGCATAGCGGATATTTTTACCGATTTTAATGCGATATAATGGCGGCATGGCGATATAGACATGGCCTTGTCTTATCAATTCCGGGAAATAACGGAAAAATAGCGTTAAAAGCAGAGTGCGGATATGGGCGCCGTCAACATCGGCATCTGTCATAATAATTACTCTGTCATAGCGCAATCCTGATATATCAAATTGTTCACCTATATTGGTGCCGAGTGCAATGATGAGATTTTTAATTTCGTTGTTGGAAAGCAATTTATCCAATCGTGCTCGCTCTACATTTAAGATTTTTCCTCTGAGTGGCAAAATTGCCTGTGTTTCGCGATCGCGTCCTTGCTTGGCTGAACCGCCGGCGCTGTCCCCCTCAACAATAAACAGTTCTGATTTTTTCGGATCTTTACTGGAGCAGTCGGCCAGTTTACCCGGTAACATTAATCCTTCCAATGCGCCTTTGCGCAATACAGTATCGCGCGCGGCTCTGGCGGCGGCGCGAGCGCGTGCTGAGAGCAAACATTTGCCAATAATCTCTTCAGCATCTTTGGGGTGTTCTTCCAAGTAAATTTTAAACGCGTCGCCAAAGACGGCTTCAACGGCTGTTCTAGCTTCCGGATTGCCCAGTTTGCCTTTTGTCTGACCTTCAAATTGAGGCTCTGGAATTTTTATACTGATAACGGCTGTTAGGCCTTCACGCGTGTCATCACCGGTTAAATTACCGTCCTTTTCTTTTAGGTAGCCTTTATCACGAGCATAAGCATTTAAACTGCGTGTTAGTGCAGATTTAAAACCGGCTAAATGAGTTCCGCCGTCAGGATTGGTGATATTATTGGTAAAACAATGGATATTATCGTGATATTCGGTTGTGTATTGCAGAGCCACTTCTACATCTAAATCATTATATTGCTTGTGCACATAAAAAACATTTGGATGTTTCGCTTCCTTTTGTCTATTAAGGTGGCGGACATAAGAGGCGACTCCGCCTTCAAAAAAGAAGCCGTATACAGATGGTGTTTCGGTGCGTTCATCCCATATCTCAATTTCAATACCGGCCGACAAATAAGCTTGTTGGCGCAAGTGGTCTATAACAGTTTGTTTGTTGAATTCAATAGTCTCAAAAATTTCCGGATCTGGATGAAATCGTATTATGGTGCCGGTTTTTCTGGTTTTGCCTATTGCTTTAACTTTACTTTGCGCAACTCCGCGCTTATATTTTTGTTCCCAAATTTTTCCATCACGATGAACAACCGCTTCCAATTCCGTAGATAACGCATTGACAACAGAAACGCCAACGCCGTGCAAACCGCCGGAAATTTTATAACCACTTTGATCTCCGCCGAATTTTCCGCCGGCGTGCAGTTTTGTAAGAACCAATTCTAAGGCTGATATTTTTTGCTGCGGGTGGATATCTACTGGAATGCCACGGCCGTCATCTTCAACTTGTATCCAGTTATCTTTTTGCAGTCTTATTATTACTTTGCTTGCGTGTCCGGCCATGGCTTCATCAATGCTGTTATCCACAACTTCCCAGATAAGGTGATGCAAGCCGGTGGGGCCGGTTGATCCGATATACATACCCGGCCTTTTACGCACCGGTTCCAATCCTTCCAATATTGTAATATTTTCAGCATTGTAGCCCGTTTTTTTATTTGTTTTTTTCTTTTTATCAATTGATTTTTTTGCTGGCATAAAAACAGATATTTCGCGCTTACTTTATCACAGCTGATACTATAAAACAAGCAAAAAGAGCCGGCTTTATGATATACTGAAAGCGTTTATGGATGATGTAAGTTTCACAGATCAAATTCCTGAAGAAGAATTGGAGCAAATAGAAAAAGAATACAAAAGAAAGGTCGCCATTGTTACGGTCGGGCCGATTTTAAAAAAGATTTTTTGGAGTTTGTGGGGCTTATTTATTGTCGGATGTTTGGTGTTTTTTATATGGGCCGGTATGGGGTATTTGGTTAACGGTCAATTTCAAGATAGAAGATTGGTGGCCACGGGATTTATCAATTGGCCGCAAATTAAAGAAGCGGTTTTAAAACAAAGTGCATCTTCTTTGGTGGTTGGAGATATTTCCGTGATTAACACGGGAGATGATAGGTATGATTTTTTTACCACTTTGCGTAATCCTAATAATGATTGGTATGCGGAATTTGATTATTATTTTAAAACCGCTGATGGAGAGACGGATCGGGCCAGTGGGTTTATTATGCCAAACGAAACAAAGCCTGTTGTTGCTTTATGGCAGAACATTGCATCAATCAAAGACGCTGAATTGATTGTTAGTAATATAGAATGGACACGTGTTGATAAGCATCAAATTACCGATATAAACACTTGGTTGGCGGCCAGGTCAAATTTTACTGTTTCAGATATTGATTTTTCCAGAGATGTGAAAATAGGAGATGAAAAAATTCCGCATACTTCTTTTTCAGTGACAAATAATTCTTCTTATAATTTTTGGCAAGCTGATTTTTATATTGTTTTGAGTAAACAGGGTAGAGT
>CAZMZN010000031.1:0-5458 GCA_964570945.1 uncultured Gammaproteobacteria bacterium | reverse complement strand
GTATGCGGCTTATGTTATAAGGATAAAGAAATGGCTTCGTGTTGCCTGCGATGGTGCGCTAAACATAACAGTTGCAATATTTCAATTATTAAACATGCTTGCCCTGAATTCGAAGATGAACAGCAAAAAGATGAAACTTCATTCATTGACAAATAGTCGTTTTTACTTTATTATTGGCTTGCGGGGTAGAGCAGCCAGGTAGCTCGTCGGGCTCATAACCCGAAGGTCGTTGGTTCGAATCCAACCCCCGCAACCAAAAAAATTCGTCAAAAGACGAATTTTTTTGTTATAATGCTTTTGTTGTATGGCTCATATAGTATCTATTGTTAATCAAAAAGGCGGAGTGGGGAAATCTACCACAGCTATTAATTTGGCTAGTTTTTTAGCTCATTTTGGAAAATTTGTACTTTTAGTTGATTTGGATCCGCAAGGGAATGCAACGAGCGGTTTGGGTCATGATCCGTCTGATTCAATCGGGACATATGAAGCTTTATCCGGTCAATATAGAGTTAAAGATATTATCAAAAATACAGAACAGGAAGGATTGGATATTTTGCCTGGAGGCCCTAATTTGGCCGGCGCATCCGTTGAATTGGTTAATGAATTAAATAGAGAAAGGAAATTGCATAACGCTTTACTGGAGGTGCGCAATGATTATGATTACATTATCATTGATAATCCGCCTACATTAGGATTGTTAACGATTAATGGTTTGGTAGCGGCTGATAGTTTATTAATTCCTGTGCAAGCGGAATATTACGCTTTGGAAGGTTTGGGACAGTTGATGCAAACAATTAGCATGGTACGAGAATCAATTAAGCCGGAATTGGAGATTATGGGCGCCGCTATTACGATGTTTGATCCTCGTACAAAATTATCAAAACAAGTGCTGGAAGAATTGTATAGGCATTTTCCGGGGAAAATTTTTCGCAGTGTTATTCCGCGCAGTGTTAGATTAGCTGAGGCGCCGAGTTTTGGTCGTTCAATTTTGCATTATGATCCGGGTTCAAAGGCGGCTAAGGCATATGAAAGATTGGCAAAAGAATTTTTATTAAGAGAAGAACAGAGGTAAAAAAATAATTATGGCAAATGCAAAAGGAGGTTTGGGAAGAGGGCTCGGGTCTCTTATCCCGCCAAAAATTACACCAAAACCTGGAACTGAGGCGGCAAAAGTTGCCGAAACTCCTGAAACGGAAATTCCGGTTGAAAAAATTGTTGAAAATCCGCATCAGCCGCGCGTATATTTTTCACCGGCAGACTTGGAAGATTTAGTTTCTTCAATAAAAAAGCATGGCATTATCCAGCCTCTTTTAGTGACAAAAAAACAAGATGGAACTTATGAATTGATTGCCGGCGAACGCCGTTTACGCAGCGCTAGAATGCTTGGTTTAAAAACGGTTCCGGCTGTAGTTAGAAAAGATGCGAGCGAACAGGAAAAATTGGAATTAGCGTTAATTGAAAATATTCAAAGGCAAAATTTAAATGCGATTGAAGAAGCTAAAGCTTACAAATCATTAGCTGATTTATTTTCGGTTGGTTATGCGGAGATAGGACAAAGAGTAGGTAAAAGTAAATCATATATTGCCAACGCAATTCGTTTATTGGATTTGCCTGAAGATATGCAAGAAGCGGTAATGGAAGGTAAAATTAGCCGCAGTCATGCCCGAACATTGTTATCTGAAACAGATCCCGACAGACAAAGAGAATTGTTCAATCGTTTAATACGGGGAGAAAAAATTACAGTTAGAGAAATGGAGTCAAAAACAGGACGTTCTTCTCGCCGCGCGCAAAAAAAACAAGATCCGAATATAGCCGCCATTGAAGAAGAATTGCGAAACTCCTTGGGAACAAAGGTTAAGCTATCTTTTAACGGTTCAACCGGAAAGATAGTTATCCATTTTTATTCAAAGGAAGAGTTTAAAAATTTAGTGAAAAAGTTAACAGAATAAATTATTTGTTACGATTCATAAAAGACGGTAAAAAGGATCGTTTATTGCGCCTTATAGCGTCTTTTATTTTTGTTCTGGCGTGGTGGGTTTTTACGAATTTTAACCAATCGGGATTTGGTCCTTTGCGTTTTTTATCTATGATGATTTCACACATATCACCAGATCTTAGCGGGGTGTTGAGATTGACTATTTGATGGTTTATTTTTGCGATTGAAGCTTTATCGCCAATATCGGTGTGAATTGCATAAGCGAAATCAATCGGAGTCGATCCTTCCGGCAAATCAAAGACATCACCGTTGGGAGAGAAGACGAATATCCTGTCATGAAACATGTCCAGCTTTAATTCATCTAAACGATTCATAAAGTCCGCTTCACCCAATTCTTTTTGGATTTTGACGAGTTCATTCATCCAATCTACTTTTTTGTCTTGGGGATCGGCCTGTTCTTTATAGCGCCAGTGAGCAGCTATACCGTATTCTGCTTCTTCATGCATTTCTAGTGTTCTAATTTGAAATTCTAAAATTGAACCCTGATCGTCAAAAACTGTGGTATGAAGAGATTGGTAACCGTTTGGTTTTGGTTGGGCGATATAATCTTTTATGCGTCCGGATAGTGGAGTATACATGCCATGCAATATTCCCAAAGTAGCATAACAATCACTAACATCATTAACAATAATTCTTAGAGCGACGATATCATAAATTTTATTTATATCTTTATCGTATCTTTTCAGTTTTTTGTAAAGGCTGTAACAGAATTTAATGCGGCCGTGAATATTTACCGGTTTAATGCCGTTTTTTTGCATTTCTTCGCTAACATTTTTAATGGCGCGATCCATGGCTGGACCGGCTTTTTTGACTCGTTGTTCCAATAGGTGCTTTGTCCAATTATATTCGCGAGGTTCTAGATATCGAAAAGCATAATCTTCAAAAAGGCCACGGTATTCTCCCATACCTAAACGATTGGCAATCGGTGCGTATATCTCCATCACTTCTTTTGCGATACGTAATCTTTTGTGTTCAGGAATGACATATAGGGTTTCCATGTTATGCATGCGGTCGGCAAATTTAATAAAGATCACTCTTACATCTTGAGCCATTGCCAAGAACATTTTTCTAAGATTTTCAACATATCTTTTTATACCTCTATACTGAACATGCCCTAATTTGGTAACTCCGTTGACCATGCCGGCAATATCATCGCCAAATTCTTTTTGGATTTCTTCAATTGTTATATTTGTATCTTCGGGAACATCATGCAGTAAGCCGGCAACAATAATTTCAATGGGTAATTTTAAATCCGCTAATTTAATTGCGGTTGCCAATGGGTGAATTATGTAAGGTTCCCCAGTTTTTCTGATTTGGCCGTTATGCGCTTTATTTGCCAAATCAAACGCTTTTTTTGCTAATTTAATATCTTCTTCAGAATAGCGATCTGAAGATAATTTTGTTCGCAGTGTTTTAAATAAATCGTTTTTGTTGCCTGTGGTCATACTATAAGATTAACCTTGATTGAGTGGAAAAGCAAGATGGGGTATTATTATTGTATATGAGTAAAAAATATCCGAAAAATGAACGGCACACTCGAGTAGGCGAGAATCAAGGTGAAGTTGTTACAGAAAATAGAAAATCTGAAAAAATTCAACGAAAAATTGAAGGTATTTTAGCCGAATTTGGTAAAGATAATCCTGTTTCTAATATAGAAGCAGCGCTATCGCAAGCTGAAGAAGTGGCGGAACGCGCCGGTGTGAGCGGTGATTTATTGGAGCTTGTATCTGATTATTTTAAGACATACGCTTTATATGATCCTGATGTTGCCGAACGATTGGTTGATTGGGTAAGAGCTGTAAAAATAGCGCCAGAAGAAGAAATAGTTAAGGCGTATTTAGAGAGCGGTAAAGTTTTGTTGGAAAATGATTTAAAGAAAAAACTAAATAAATTAATGCAAGCGCAAAAAACCGGTGACGGTCGGCCAATTCGTGCTCGGCTTGCCAAAGAAAGGAGGCGAAAAGCAGATAATATTAAGGAAATTTTTGACAGTAATCCAATTGCAGCTGTGCGAGAATTGGAAAGTGTTTTGCATGATTATGGTATAGACGAAGGAGTGCCTCCATTGCCTGATTTCGGGGTTGAAAAAGAAAAAAGAAAGAAAGAACGGTTGTTTAAAGATATGTTGGCACGCGTTAAGGCAAAAGTGGAGGCGTACTTGGCAATAGAGAAAAACGCCGCCGCATTGCGTCAGGAGATTGAAAATAAATTACAAGAAGCGCAAGAAAAATTTAAACAAGATCCTGATGAAGCGCTGCGGTTTGTGCAAGATTTGCATAATGATTTAGAAGTTGCCGAGCCTTCGCAAGAGCAATTTATTTCTTTGGTGGGACGTTATCGTAAAATTTTGAGTTATCCGTTTTTAGATAAGAGCTTACGTAATGAATTGGAAAATTTTGTAAAGATACAAGAAGAGGCTTTCTCTAAAAATTCAATTGCGGCATTTTCAGAATTGATGCAACGTTGGCCGGCAATTGAAAAAATTGACGAGTTTGCCAAACTTTATTATCAAGCCAGGGAATTGAAGGCTCGCATTATGGGTGCGGAAAATTTTGAGGCTTTGAGTAATAGAAAGAAGAAACAAATAACATCGGAATTATATAATGATTTTGCAAAATTTTTATCAGAAGACGCTGATTTCGCAATTAGTATTTTATATTCTGAATTAGATGTTCTTGAACAAAACGCTAAGTTTATGGTTTCTTTGGAAGAATATTTAAAATTACGGCGCAGTTTTAGCGAAAGGGTAAAGATGAATCCTATATTAATTAAAAAAGCGGAAAAACAAGCCAGAGAATTTTATCAAGAATTATATGAAAAAGATCCGCGGCAAGCATTTGAGAGATTGGAAAAGAAGGCTGAAATTATTCGAAAAACAGACAAATATCTTCATTTGTTAACCAATGCCGGCGTTAAAGGTGGGGTTAAATATGATTTGGTTGAAAAATATTATAAATTGCTTTCTGCCAGAGATGGCGAATCATTGAAATTGGCGGATAAGATGATTGAAGCGGAAGCGGCTTTAGCGCTTTTTTGGCAGCAAGCGGAAATTTCCGGTTGGGAATATGATGATATTGATAAATTTGTACGAACAAACAGAAAACAACTTTTAAAAATCAATACGCTTAATGATGCGCTGGCCTGGATAGAAGCATTGGAAAATAAAACAGCGGCCTTGAAAGCTGATACGGAATTAGTGCGTTTAAATGCTGATTTAGCTTTAGATCAAGTGAAAGAAGAGATGGAGGCTGAATTGAAAAAGGGGGAATTCCAAGATCTTGCAAAAGCTGCTGGCATTGCTGCCGGAGCGGTTGTTGGAAAGAAGGTATTAGATGATGATAAGACTGATGCCAGCGAGGCCGGCGGTTTAAATGGTATGGGCGAGCAAGCTAAATCTTTAAAGGGCGAACAAGAAGATGAACAAAAAGCAACGAAAAAAAGTAAAATCACGCTTTATGATAC
>CAZMZN010000030.1:0-5591 GCA_964570945.1 uncultured Gammaproteobacteria bacterium | reverse complement strand
GCTTTCTTCTTTTGAAATTACAACAATCATTTTTAGTTTTTTTTGGCTGTCAGTTTTTATCATTAAACCTCAATTACGCAAAGAAATGTTTGCCACCGGAATCTTATCATTATTTATTCTGCCTTTATCATTCTCTGTCCAATATAATGTCCCAAAAGATACTTTATTTTCAGCCATAAACCTTATTGAATTGTGGTTTACTTTTACTTTTACCAGCTTATCTGCGGTTATTTTTCACTTATTTTTTGGAAAACATTATCACCGTCCTTGGCGTGAAAAATTAAAAAAACAACACACTAATGGCCTGTGGCTGTTAAAAATTTTTACTCTTGTAACAATCTTTATTTGGCTCACGATTTTATTCAATGCGTTCCTTGATATTCCAGGAGTATTTGCAATTCTTATATCAGCCATTGTCATTACCGCCTATATTATCAGTCATCGCCATGATTTACTTGCGGACGCAATTTTTAGCAGTTTGATTATGGGCTTTATTGTATTTTCTGTAACAATTTTTGCCAGTTTATTTAGCGCTCCCCCCATAAAAATAAGCTTTGTAAATACAGCCGGTTATTTTGCGGGCATTCCAATAGAACTTATAATATGGTCGTTAGCTCTCGGTTTATTAATGGGCCCTATTTATGAATATTCTCGTAGACTTAAATTAAAATAAAATGAACACTAACGAAGAAAATTTTAATTGGGAACATCAGGAAGGTCAGCTCGCGGTTGATGTTGTAGAAACACCTGATACCATTATCATCCGTTCCGCCATCGCCGGTGTCAAGCCGCAAGATTTAGATATTCACATCACTCATGATTTAATTACAATAAGAGGAGAAAGAAAAACCGAAAACAAACGGCACGATGAAACAATCCATTTTCAAGAATGTTTTTGGGGACGTTTTTCTCGTTCAATAATTTTACCTGTCAATGTAAGACCGGAAGAAGCTGACGCAGTCATAAAAAACGGCATATTGACAATCACCATACCAAAAGCGCAAAGTGAAACAGATATAAAACCGCGCGAACAAAACAGTTGATATGATAAAAAATTATTTTCTACAACATAAAACGGCCATTACAATTGCCGCCTCTGTTATACTTATAATAACATCCATAGCAGCAGTCGGTTCTTATGTTTTTGCCAAAACATATGCTGACAGAATTTACCCAAATGTTTACATAAGCGATATTAGTGTTGGCGGCCTGACTCCGGAAGAAGCGCAAGAAAAATTAGAACAAGCAATTCAAAACATGATCGATTCAGGCTTATGGATCAGTGTTGACGATGAACAAGCCCATTTCTCACTGCAAATAAATTCTGAAAACCCTGACCTGGCTCGCGATTTAATTTATATCAATCCCGCCACAGAAACAGATAGAGCCTTCAATTATGGCCGTGGCGCAAACCTCTGGGAAAACGCCATGCAAATACTTTCCTTAATCGGTCAAAAGCAAAAATTGACACCTGATATAACAATTAACGAAGAGGCTATTAGAAAAGCGGTTCTAAAAAAATTTTCCGACAAAGAAACAAAAGCCCTTCCCACTGATTATAGAATATCGTTTTCCGAAAACGATATTAATATTGAAGTCAAGCCGGGAAAAACAGGATATGCCTTGGATTTTGAAACCGCCTTCAACGAACTCAAGAATGACAGTTTGGATTTCAAACTCAATACTCTGGCAATTAACCTAATCACAACAGAAAGTGACATAAATGAAGAAGAAGCCTTGACTCTCAGCGATGATATTAAAACAGCCATTCAAGCAGCGCCTTACACACTCACATACACAGCTCAAAATACCGATCAATATTCATGGACTGTTGATAAATATAAATTGGCGGACTGGTTGATACCGGCTAAAAATGATGATGGACAAATTATTCTATCTCTTGGCGGCAAAGCGTATGAAAATTTCGTCAATACAATTCACAACACAATTGATACAGACCCAATTAACGCGAAATTTAAAATGGAAAATGATAAAGTGGTGGAATTTCAAGGAAGCGTTGATGGAATCACTTTTAATGAAGAGAAAACAAAAGAAGATCTATTGGCAGCTCTAGGCACTAAAGAGGCAACAATAGAAATCAGCGTCCAACAAACCCCGCCCGAAATCACCACTGAAAGTGTAAACAATTTGGGTATAAAAGAAATTATTGGTGTGGGAACTTCCAATTTCTCCGGTTCTCCAGCTAACAGAATCGCTAACATTAAACATGGCGCAGCAAAATTGAATGGATTATTAATCGCACCTGATGAAACAGTCTCGCTCATTGAACAATTAGGCCCCTTTACCCAAGCTGATGGCTATTTACCCGAACTGGTTATTAAAGGAGATGAGATAAAGGCGGAAATCGGTGGCGGCTTATGCCAAATCGGCACAACCACTTTCCGTGCGGTTATGAATGCTGGCCTGGAAGTCGTAGAACGACGGAACCACTCTTTGGTCGTTTCTTACTATAACGATCCTTCAAACGGAAATCCTGGAACAGACGCCACTATTTATGACCCTGCCCCTGATTTTAAATTTAAAAATGACACCGGTAATTATATTTTACTAACTACCGATGTTGATGTTGACAGCGGACAATTAACTTTTACTTTTTGGGGTACAAGCGATGGACGCAAAGGCTATTATACTCCGCCGCAAGTATTATCATGGCAAAGCTATGGACCTACGCAATATACCCAAACCACAGATTTGGCACCAGGCCAATACAAATGTCAAGCCGCTCATCCGGGAGCGACAGCTACTTTTGATTATATTGTTGAATATGCCGATGGTGAAACTTTCAAAAAGACTTTTACTTCGGTTTACAGATCATTGCCGCAAATTTGCCTTGTCGGTGTCGCCGAATTAACACCGGAATGCGCGGAAAATGGCGAATGCACAAATACAACCGGCAACTTTTCAACTGAAGAAGAAAATGCTGAAGAAACAGAAAATCAAACCGACAATGAAACAAATGTTTCAGATGCAAATAACGCAACAAAAGGAAACACGGACGATGATACAAAAGAAGCAACCGAAAGCGAAACATAAAAAAACAAAAAACCGCGATATTTGACTTTTTATAACACCGCGGTTTTGTATTTATCCCTTTAAAACTGCAGCCAAGAAGACATATATCCTATAAGGGACCAGCCGGAGCCGGAATCATATAGGTCATATGCCCCCATGCTTGTCGTGGCTGCAGATTTAAGGGGACAAAAAAGACGCGTCACTATAACACGCCCTCCGTTTTGTGTCAAGTGCTAACCTTAATTATTATACCAATTAAGTCTTATTTTAGGCAAATTTAAAACCGCAGTTAAAATTACTGCGGTTTTTTTCGGCTCACATCAATTATTCAATAATCATGCCGACAGGATGTTCTTTGTCATGAGAGATGCTTACAACAAAACCTGTACCGGGCTGAAAATTAGCCACATAAGGAACATTATGGCTATACGCTTCAGCTAACGCAGTTGCAATCGCGATTGGTCCGCGACCTGTGATATGAACCGGTTTCCCTGACGGCACTTCAGGTGCCGTCAAATTAGCAATAGTATTTTCCAAATCTATTTGCCTTTGCGTTAAACTGAATTCAACAATTGTAGCTTCGCCTCCATCTTTTACCTCAAATTGCATATCCGGGGCACTACCCTCTCCTTCTATCGGAGCGCCAGACAAAGGTATTGAAGCTTCTGGTCCACCTTGCGGATAACGGACAGAAGTATAAGTCGGATGAAAAGCGTGAGATATTGTTGGAAGCAACCAAGTTGGACAAGCTCCATCTATCATTACGCTGTCTTGATTACCCAAACCCGACTCTTCACGCAAAGAATTCACCAAATCATAAACCTGCCCCAAATGATCCGGTTTCCACTCAATTGTTTTAATAACCCTCCCATTGGGCAATGTTTTTTCTACCGGTGACAATCCCATCATTTTTGCGATATCGCCAATTTTAATGATAGGCTTTTCGCTTTTTAACATTTCTATCATTTCCGCTCTTAACGCGGAATTATCAGACTCCCTCCTTTCTGGTATTTTAATTTCAGACATACTTAAAAATAAAAAATTAGCCCTTTTATTATACAACCAAAGGGCTAACTCTTTATTAAATTTATCAACAATTATTTTATCACCTTATCAATTAAGCCGTATTTTTGCGCTTCTTTGGCAGTCATAAAATTATCCCTTTCAGTATCTTGCTCTACTTGTTTAAGCGGCTTATTGCTATGCTGGGCAATAATTTTATTAAGTGTATCTTTAACTTGTAAAATTCTATCTGTATGAATCTTTATATCAGTTGCTTGACCTTGCACACCTCCTAAAACCTGATGAATCATAATTTCAGAATTGGGCAAAGCAAAACGCTTACCTTTTGTGCCGGCTGTTAACAATACCGCCCCCATGGAAGCCGCCATACCAACACAAATCGTCTGCACATCCGGCTTGATATAACGCATAGTGTCGTATATAGCCAAACCCGCCGTTACCGACCCGCCGGGAGAATTGATATACAATTTAATATCTTTGTCTTTGTCTTGACTCTCTAAAAACAACAACTGAGCTATCACGGAATTGGCAACAACATCATCAATGGCCGTGCCTAAAAATATAATCCTGTCCTTCAATAAACGGGAATAAATATCATAAGACCTCTCACCGTAATGGGTTTTTTCAACAACGGTTGGAATTAACAATTGTGATCTAATTTCTGAATCTTTTTGATTGGTAATATTTGTCATAGCTTTCATATTATAACACGCTTATTTAGAAAATCTATTGCTTGTTAATTATTTTCCAGCGACCTCGCCTTTGCTCTAAATATGCATTATAAATCTTAAAACCGGCCGCTCGCTTATGCCCTCCTCCTCCATATCTTTCCGCAAATTGTATACAATCCATTTTCTGAGAACGCAAACTTCCCTTTACGGCGCCATCATCTGTTTCTTTTAAAACTAAAATCATATCCGCGTCAGCCAAAGCAATATTTAGAAAATTTATCATACTTTTAAAATCGCCTTCGCTCACATTCAATCGTTTCATATCTTGCAAAGTGATCGCGGTTGTTAAAGCGTTAAATTCATCATCAAAATAAAGCCTTTCAAAAGCTAACCCCCAAAGTTTTAAAACGGATACTTTTCTATTCCTGGCAACATTTTCCAAAATATCATTAAAACGCGCCCCTTGTGCCATCAACTCTTGGGCTGATTGCAAACATTTAGCGGTTGTATTGGATGTAGTAAAAAAATCAGTATCAGTACAAATACCGGTTAAAAAACATTGGGCGGCATTTTTATCCATTGGTAATTCAGCTTTTTTTACAAAGTCCCAAACCAATCCGGCCGTTGCTCCGGCTTGCGGATTAATGACATTTATTTGTCCATACCCGGGATTGCTTTTATGGTGATCAAAAACTATTAGAGGCGCTTTATGCACAGCCGGCAAAGATTGTTTTTGCAAATATTCACCATCACCGCAATCAAAAACTATCATTAAATCAATAGTGTCATCATCAAATACATTTTTATCATAAATAATATTTTCCGTTCCCGGTAAAAACCTTAAAGATTCAGATAAAGGCATAG
>CAZMZN010000029.1:0-5629 GCA_964570945.1 uncultured Gammaproteobacteria bacterium | reverse complement strand
ATTTAATAGAAACAAAAGTGCCGGCGGCAGATAATAATACAACCCCCCAATACGGCCATGGGTGCAATAAAATTAATTTAAAAACAGATAAAACAACCGTTGAATCATAAACCCAATCATGAGTTAGTAAAGTATAAACATTTAATCCGATAGCGATTGCCCAAATCACCACCTCCGAATAAATCATCTTCACCTTTAATAACAACCTCACAGGAAAATCAACTAAAAACCCGGCATCGGCAACAGGAGTACATAGAACAAAAAATGACCATGTAAGCAATGAGACATATATACCCTGCGCGGCCCCAAATTTTAAAACTATAAAAATTAAATAAGCAATAAAAATCAATAAAATCACCAAAAAACGGAAAAATATTCGTTTTTTCCCATGGTATGTACTTTTGAAATTAAGCTCTTCTTTCTTGTATTTCGCCATATTCATCACCCTTTTGCCAAAGTATAAAAAAATACTTCTTTTGCGCCCGCCCGTTTCACTGCCCGCGCGGCCGCCTTAGCAGTTGCTCCGGTAGTCCAAACATCATCAACCAGCATTACATTGGCAGGAACATCGGCTTCTATAATAAATGGATTATCGCGCATAGCCGCGACTCTTGTTTTTGTATCCATTACTTTTACTTGCTGCTTGGTATACCTGATTCGTTTTAAAATCGGCAAAACTGGAATATGCAAACAATTAGCTAAAAAATTAGCTATCTCAACCGCTTGATCAAAACCGCGCTCACGCAAACGGCGCGGATGCAATCTAATTGGCAGTAAAGCTTTAATTTGCATCACTTTAATATAATCTGCTAAACAAAATAAATTTAAAGTTAATTTTTCTTGCAATATCTGCCATGCCGATTGATCAAAATCATATTTCCACGCCTTTATTAAATCCCGAGCTATAGGATTGGCGTAATTAAAAGAAAAAAAATGTTTGCCATTATTTTTTGCAAATAAATTATTAGCGCGCCAATCAATACCGCAAACACTACAAAGCAATCCTCCTTCTTTTCCACAAGATACGCAGAAACGAGGAAAAATATAATCCGCTAAATTTGAAATATAATTTGATAACAAAGACACATTACTTCCATGTAAAGCCACTCACCAGCCAATTATCATCTACTTTTTTCAAATCCACCTCTATATCCTGATAACGCACAGTTGCATTGCCAGGATCCCCGATAGCTTCCTCGCGCTGCGTGGTGAGATTGTAACTGGCTACTTTATCATTTTTTTCTATTTCTTGAATGGAAATAACCCGAGTAGAAATTCCATAATAAACACCAGTATCATTTTCAAGGGCGTCATTCATTATTTTTTCCAATCTATCTTGCAATGATTGTGTGGAAATTTCTTTTATGACGGTTAAATTTTGATATTCTCCTTGATTAGAAAAACTACCCAGGCGCTCCGCAAAAATTCGCGCAATAATTTCAGGATTGTTATTTTTTTCTTCCACCTGCTGTTGTGTGACAAGAGGCGTCGGCGGTGGAACATCTTGCGCTATTTCACTATCATTGGTAATAACTTTGTTCTGATTATCTTTTGGTATAAAGAACCAAATCAAAAATATTACCAATGCTAAAATAATGATTATTGCCACAATAATTTCTATTGTTTTTTTTCTATCCATAAAATTATGAAGTTTTATCTTCTTCGCCGCTGCTCTTTTCTACGCCAAATGATTCTTGAAATTCTCTTCTAGCTCTTTCAATTTCTAACAATTGCTCGGGATTTGTAGTAATTAATTGATCTTCCGTGTAAGAAGCCACAATTTTAATGGCTGCGTGTTTATTGCCGGCAAAAAATATACCCTCTCCAACAGCCGCTTCAAGTAATAAATATTTCTCACTTTGCGTTAAATTAAATGTTTCAGCGACAATATCAGCCCCGGCCGGCGATTGCTTCATTAATAATTGCAATGCCGAGTTAGTAACAATCGCTTGACCATAAGGATTACGCAAAAAATCATTCACATCTTGCGTAATGGTTGTAACTCCCAAAAAATATTTCCTGGCCCGCTTTACCAAAGCAAAGATAAATTTGGCGCTATCTTCATGTTGCATCAGCCACCATGCCTCATCTATAGTCAACAATCTTTTACGACGCGATGAACGCACAACATTCCAAATGTAATTAATAATCGTATAAATTGCCATCGGCCGCAATTCATCTTCCAAATCTCGCACTGAAAATACAACTAAAGAATTATTCATTTCTACGGTCGTTGGAGAATTTAACAATCCGGCAAATGTGCCTTCGGTATATTTTCTCAAACGATCAACCAAATCGCCGGCACCATCCATACCTTCTAAAATCTCCTGCAAATCTTGTAAAATCGGATATTCAACATTATCTAAACTAACCAAATCGGGAGTAATATCTTTTTTTGCGTATGCCTCTAAAATCGCTCTATCCAACATTGAATCTTCAGCCGGAGTAAAACCTTTGACCCCCTTCTCTCCGATAGGCTGACCGATCATTATTCTTAATAAACCTTTAATAGTAATCACGGCGCTTCTTAAAATATCTTCAATTGAGCTTTCATCACCTACCGCCCGCGGCAAATCAAAAGGATTAATTTTACTCTCAGATGACAAAGAAACATTTACATAAGTACCCCCAACAGCATCAGATAGAGTTTTGTATTCCATTTCAGGGTCAATAACAATCACTTCCGCCCCCATCATTAACGACCTTAAAATTTCTAATTTAACCGCATAACTTTTACCAGCTCCCGAAGTAGCAAATACAACAGCGTTCGCATTTTGCAAGGAAAACCTATCAAATAGAATCAAAGAATTGTTATGTCGATTAATTCCATACATTATGCCGCGGTCACTGGTTAAATCTGAAGAAATAAACGGAAAAGAGCTAGCAATCGGTGAAGTATTCATGTTAAAAGTTATCATTAATTCGTCATTGCCCAATGGTATTGTAGAATTAAAACCCTGTTCCGATTGATAAAAACCTCTTTTCGTGTAAATCAATTTGGAACCAAAAATTGATTCAATTTGATTGCTTCTTTGATCTAATTCCTCTTTACTGTCAGCATAAATGGTGACATAAAAAGCAAATTGAAAAAAATGCTCAATTCCTTGCGTTAAATCATCTCGCAATTGTTCAACATCCCGCAAAGCGGTTTCGCGAATGGGATCACGCGGCGCCCCTTTTTCACTATCAGACATAATTTGCGCCTCCAAAACTCCCACTTTATCTTTTAATTGCTTTAAAATAATTTCTGACGGAATTGGGTAAAAAAACATGCCAATATCTAAAGTGCCGTTATAATTAATAATCGGCGCTCCCCAACCAATGTTAACATAGCGCGGATAAGTAACAACAAACAATGTTCTGATAAATTTATCACCGATTTTTAAAAAACTCGGATTTACCTGAAAAGCTGCCGGCGCAATCAAATCACGAACCGTAATTGAACCCTGCCTGTACAAACGCTCTTCCTGCAATGTTTTTTTCTCAGACAATACCTTCTGTTGTTCTGGTGTCAATTTTGTTTGCTTTTTCTGAGGCTGATGAGATTCTTGTTTTTCAATTTTACTTATATCTATTGCCATATTAAAAACCTTCTTCAACTCTTAATTTTTCAATATCCTCTAATCTTTGCGTGTCATATACATCAGGGTTATAAACAGTATAATAAAGTTCTATCAAACTTTGGGTATCCAAACGGACACTCTGCAGCCCCATACTGTTTAAACCGCTTTGTATTAACGAAACTCGTTGATTCAATGAATATAATCTTTCTTTGAATTTTTTATTATTAAGTTTAACAACCGCTGCCGGCATAATCGCGGACGATAATTTAGCAAAAAATCCTCTTTTCTTATCGGTAACCGGATCATATGGCACCACCACATAAAATCTCTTTTGCATAATTTCGCCCAAGTTCACCAATTCCTTAACAAACGACTTGTAATCTCTGATCTGTTCTTTTAGTAAATCGTTTTTTAACTCTGCCTCTCTTTTGTTTAACGCCTGAATGTAGTTATCAATATTCATTTTGCGTGATTGGATTACGATTTGTATCGGATGTTCCAGACTATTTAAAAATTGCATGTAAGCTTGAATGGTCGCCTGCTGCTCATCGCGAGATTTTAAAGCAAAATTAATACTTGACACCATTAAAACCGCCCTTAAAGTTCCGTCTTTTAAAATTACTGTATCCTGCTTTATTTCCGCTATATCTAAATATCTTTGAGTCGGTGGTCCCGGTTTCTTTTTAGCTAGCTTGTCAGACTGCATTGTGTGTCTATTGTTGGCCATAATAATCATTCTCTGGATTATAAGCACCCCCTGTATTAACAACCAAAGCAATATCAGATAAACGAGAAGGGGCGATGTATTTTTTTCTCGCCGGCTCAGGATCTTTTTTTTGCGGCTCTTTTTTCTTTAAAGATTCTCTTAACTGACCGTCGTCCACCGTTTTATCCCAAACGCGGACAAACGGTTTTCTAAATGTCTGAATCATGGACAATAAAATAAAATGAAACGGCTGGCCGTTCACCTTGGCAAACGCAAAAATCAAACCAATACCTAAAACCGGCACCCCCAATCCGACAACAACAAAAATATTTAAAAAGATACGGTATATTAAAAACTCAACCATTAAAGTAACCAACAATATAATAAATTGCCGAGCCGTTATTGGACCGATGATTTTTGATTCAACGTCTAAAAATTGTGGCACTACAAATTGTTCTGGCATATTTTAATTATAACACACCTGTTTACACTTCAATCTTTTTATTGATTTCCATAACCGCTTCAATTTCAGCCGGATTTAACGTTTCCATTCCTTTAGCGCGATAACTAGCCGCTATTTCTGATAATGATTGCCCCTTATCCAAAGATTCATGCAATAACTTTAAATACAAAGAATTGATAGGACTCTTTCTCCAAGCATTAAGGCCGCGCAGATAATCGGTATAAGACTCTTCTTGTAATAACTTAAATTTATCTAATATTTTTTCAGCCGCAATATTGATATCACTCGCCACTCTCCTAAAGTCAGCCACCGTCATTGTTCCCAATTCTTCAATTGGGCCAATTAATTTGGGCGTATACTTAATATCGGTCACCGGAGCCTTACCATTAGACATAGCCAACGGCGGTGTACTTGGGCTGCTTAATTTAACTTTAGCCGGCTCGGGCTTTAAAGATTCTTCGGCTCGCTTTAATTTTTCAGCATCAATTTTTTGCTTTTGCAAGTTAATTTCATCTTTTTTTGATCGCGCCAAACTAATACGTGCTCCAGGCAAAACCGGCTCTACCGGTTTTACATCTACTTTACCGGCCAATGCCGCGTGCCGCTTATTTAAAACCTCAGTCTCATCAACTTCTATATTAGATGATTCATAATTACGCCTGATTTTTTGCGCTGACTTAAACTTCATCTCCCTTGCATTTTTCTCTGTTTTGAGCATTGCTAAAATCTTATCTGCATCATTCAAAGAGAATCCGTATTTTTCCGTAAGTAATATCAAAGCACGCCTTTCCTCCAATATGCCCCGCAAAAATCTCTCCACAAAACTAATGGCATTTTTTTTACTCTGACGATATTTTTTAAAAAATGAATAAATTTTTTCTACTATTCCATCGAGAT
>CAZMZN010000028.1:0-5881 GCA_964570945.1 uncultured Gammaproteobacteria bacterium | reverse complement strand
CAAACTGACAATACCGCTTATCAAATATCCGTTATTCCGCCTTATGACATAACTGAAACAGATTTCAATCCGCACGCGATAACAGTGGCTGATTTTTACGATTTTGTTTTTTCGCAAATCACAGATCCCAATATTCTTGAAAATGAGGAATAAGATAGTTGCCGCCAATATTTTTTGTTAAATAATCTTTAAATTCATTCTTCACATCCAAGTCTCCGTGCGTTAAAAAAACTTTTTCACATTTCACAGCAATAAGCCTCAACCAATCAGCCAATTGTTTTCTGTCTCCATGGGCGGAAAAAGCGCCGATAGCCATAATACTTGCTTTTACATCAATTTCTTCATTAAAAATTTTTACCGTTTTAGCGCCATTAAAAATCTCTCTTCCCAAAGTTCCTTCCGCTTGATAACCGATAATCAATAATCCATTTTTTTCCGAAGGCAAATAACGGCGCAAATGATGCAATATGCGCCCTCCTGTCATCATACCACTGCCAGCGATGATAATTTTTGCCGCGCTGTAAGAGTTAATTTTCTTTGATTCATCAACAGTAAGTGTAAGACGTAATCTGGGAAAGTTAAAAAAATCTCTATCAGGACTATTTAAAACATCCCGATCAAAACGCAAAAAATTTATATACTTTTTATATACAGCCGTCGCCTTAATAGCTAGCGGACTATCTAAATATACGGGAATATCGGGAATTAAATCATTATCAACCAAATTATCTATTTCATATAGAAGCTCTTGGGTTCTTTCAATAGAGAATGATGGGATAATCAAAGTACCTCCACGTCCAATAATTTCTTTAACCGCTCGCTTTAATTTTGCACTGCGCTCTTCAATAAGTTCGTGTTCGCGATTACCATAGGTTGATTCACAAATTACATAATTTACATCAGTCGGAATAGGATCGGGATCTGCCAATATGGGATTGCCGCAATTGCCAACATCTCCGCTAAAAAACAAATTTTTGTTATCTATTGTAATTTTCACCATCGCCGACCCCAAAATATGACCGGCGTTCAAAAATATAACACTAGAGTCTTGTATAGGTGAAAATGGAACATTATAATCCACCGTTTCAATTAAAGAAATCGCTTTTTCTACATCATCCACTGAAAATAACGGTTTTTCATTGTTTTTTTCAGCTTCATCAGCCAAAATACGCGCCGAATCCTCTAAAATCAACGCCGTCAAATCACGAGTAGGAGCGGTAGTAAAAATTTTTCCATGAAATCCTTTTTTTACCAACAAAGGCAAACGCCCGGAATGGTCAAAATGGGCATGAGTTAAAACAACAGCCTTGATTTCTTCCGGATTAAATAAAAATTCTTGATTATTTTGTCCACTATCCTTGCCCTGATATGCGCCGCAGTCAATCAAAAGCTTATCATTGTTATTTTCCAATAAATAACATGAACCGGTAACTCCTCTAACCGCACCGTAAAAATGCAATTTCATATATTTTTTAATCAAAATTTTCTTTGCTATTTTTTTGCGCTTCTACTAAAAACTTATTAAATCTATAATACTCCAACAACAACAAAGTAAATATTATAAGAATACTAATTTGCGAAATAATGCATAACAGGCACCATTTTTGCAAAACAAACATTTCAATTCCGCTTAAATATAAACTAAAAATTAAGGCGCCAAACGCCATAGTAACCGCTACTTGCACTATAACAATCTTTTTCTTTAATAAAAACAACGTGTAAACCACCGCCAATAATAAATATCCGGCCACTCCAATACCCGCCACCGGTATTCCGAAAATATCCGCGTAAACACTTGAATTCACCGACGAACAATCAAAAGTCTCATTAATGCTACATACTCCATATAGTTTTGAATCATAATGAGCCGCCAGAGCATAAGCGGATACAATAACACCTGCAATTGCTGCCAAGAAAATAACAATTGGAACAATCTTTTTTATCATATTTATTCAGGCAAATATTCTTGGCAACCGTATAATTTTGCCAGATTTTCCAATGATTGCACCCCTTCCACTCTGCTGCCATCAGGTAAATGCCAGGTTGGAGTTCCTTTAATATCAGGGCATAAATCAAAGGTCTTTGAACCCGGCGAAGAACATTCTCGTTCATCAATATACCTCCAGGCGGAACCAAACATTTTTTCTTGCGCGGCACAATTACCACACCAATAAGCAACGGAAGCACTACCTCCTTTTTCTGTAATGCATTGCGCCAAACTATCATATTCAGATGGAGCATTGTGGCGCCAATATGAAGCGGCTATCAATATAAGTACAATAAAGACACCAACTATTAAAAGCAAAGTAAGAAATGAAGGTTTTTTCATAATATTTAAGCTAATTCTTTTTGCTATAATACGATGGACAGATAAATTTGACAATTAATACGAGTAAGGCAATAATCCACAGTTATGAAATTCAACTGGAAAGAAACAAAAAAACCGATACTAGCCCTATCGCCAATGGCGGATATGACCGACAGTCCCTTCGCCTTAACCGTGCATAATTTATTAAAAGCTAATAAGCAAACATCGCGCTTAATTATTTTTCGAGAAATGGTCTCCTCAGAAGCCATTGTTCGCGGCAATGAAAAAACTTTACAAATGGCAGCTATAAATGATCTGGAACGACCGATTATTCAACAAATTTTTGGGGCGCGACCGGATATTATGGCTGAAGCGGCAAAAATTATTGAAGAAAAATTCAAACCAGAAGGCATTGATATCAATATGGGATGCCCCTCATATAAACTAACCGGCAATTTTAATGGCGCCGCCCTGATGAAAAATCCTGAACTAGCGGCAAAAATTGTAAAAACCGTCAAAAAAGCGGTTAACTTGCCGATTTCGGTAAAAATGAGAGCCGGTTGGAGTAATCATGAAGAATGTATAGAATTTTCTAGGCGCATTGAAGATGCCGGCGCCGATTTGATCAGCATACACGGTAGAACACAAAAACAAGGTTATGCAGGACATGCTCACCGCGATGTTGTCGCAAAAGCTAAAAAAACTGTAAAAATACCTGTTTTATATAACGGTGATATTTTTACATGGAATGATTATTTCACCGCTATCAAAGAAACCAAAACCGACGGCGCTTTAATAGCCCGCGGCGCCTTGGGTAATCCATGGATTTTTATGCAAATTGAAGAAAAAATTTCCGGCAAAAATCCTCAAGAAATAAGCATTAAAGAACGCGCTCGGGTTGCCGAACAACATTTTCTCGCTCATATTGACCATTACGGTGAAAAAGCCTTACCAACCTTTAGAAAACATTTAACTTGGTATTTTAAAGGCATTCCCAATTTTAAAAATTATAAACAAAAATTAATGACGGCTATAAAAAAAGAAGAGGTAATTTCAATATTGCAAGAAATATCCAATCAATTTAATTAAAATTAAAATATTTTTTCACCATGTCAATATCATGCAAAATTTTTTGCCGCAATCTTTCTGTGCTGTATAAAGCAACAAATTCGCTTATTTTTTCCTTAATTTCTCCCCTAATTTTTTTACCCACAATATCATCACTGAAATTCAATAAATGAACTTCAAATTTTGGTTTATTTTCCGGACCCCAACACACGGCGGCATAATAAGTTTGCCCATCTAATTCAACAGTAGCGGCATACACACCGATATCAATTTCCGGCTTTTCCGTTAAATTAAGGTTGGCAGTTGGGATGCCGTACGCTATCCCCGCTTCTCCATCACCGGTAACAACGATGCCGCTAAAATGAAAACCACTGTTTGTCATATTATGTTTTTAGCCATTTTTTATCTTGACGAACTAATAATTCCGCCGCTTTTTCAGGTTCGGCCATAATATCCTTAACCACTTTTTCCATTCTCATTGATTGCGACCCTTTTACATAAACAATGTCACCGGTACGCAAATCTCTATCTAAAAACCTACCCGCTTCCACACTGCTGTCAAACCAATGAATATTTTCAGGTAAAAATCCTGATTCTTCCGCCGACCGAGCGGCGATTTTCATATTCTCACCGACAAAAATTAAAATATCGGCAACTTCCGCCGCTTTTCGCCCTACTTTTTTATGCTCTTCTTCATTGTAAACACCCAATTCCGCCATTGATCCCAAAACTGCAATACGGCGTCCATTTTGATTTTTAATTGCAAATGACCGTAAAGCATTCAAACCATTCATCATCGAAGCCGGCGCCGCGTTATACGAATCATCAATTATCAAACTACCTTTAATACCCGGTAATGGATTAAGTCGCCCTGCTTCCGGACGAAATGCTTGATTTAGAGCGGTAAGTCCTGCGGTAAATGAAACGCCAAAGACCTCGCCAACCGCCAAGGCCGCCAATGATGCCATAACAGGGGTGTAACCAACTGCATTATTCAACTCCAATTCTCCAATCGTTTTCCCTTTTAAAGTAATATCTGCGGTCGTTTTTACAAAAATTTCTCCAACTTCATAATTGTCATCAAATCTGGTTGCCAAAGAAATATTCTCCGCGCATAAATCACATGAACCGCAAGTGCCATATTTAATACTTGCCGATGCCATTGATTGCATTTTCACCACCCTTTCATCATCGGCATTTAACACTGCCGTGCCATCTTTTGGTAGATGTTTTATAATGCGCGCTTTTTCGGCGGCCAAATGATCAATATTATCAAAAAATTGAGCATGGACAGAAGAAATCCCGGTTAACACTGAAACATTAGGGGTTATTAATCTGCACAAAAAATCAATATCGCCAGGCCTATCGGCGCCATATTCTAACACTAAAATTTCCGGAAATTCTTTTATAAAAAAAGAATGCCAAAATATTTTTATCCATTTAAAAATATTCCTACCTGGACTATCCGTCCCCAAAACAGTTAGCGGAACGCCGATTTCGTTGTTAAAATTTTTTTTCGCTGTTCTTACTTTAAACCGAGATGCTAAAACCAACGCAATCGCATTGCGAGCAGATGTTTTACCCATTGAACCGGTGACGGCGACCACTTTGGGGTTAAATCGGCTGACAATTTTTACAGCCCTTTTTTGCAGAATACCGATTAAGATTTTTCTCATATTACACGAACAGTATATCAAAAAAATTTGACAAAACTAATAATCAAGCCCTTCACGCGCTTTAACGCCAGCATGAAAATAATGTTTTTGCGGCATCATTTCAGTAATGAGATGAGCCCTTTGGCGCAACAAAATATGCGGATTTCTACCGGTTAAAATCACTTCCAAATATTTTGGTTTATTATCTAAAAAATATACCACTTCCTCCACAGGTAGTAACCCCAAATCAACCGTTGAATTAATTTCATCTAAAATTAATAAATCATATCCCTCCTTAGCCAAAGATTGTGCCATCACCAGTCCTTTGCCAGCTTCTTTTTTATCCAATTCCGTTGTTGTAAAATCAAATTTGCCATCAGGACCAATCCTATCTCGACCGGTAACAAAATAATCAATATTATCAATTTTATCTAAAATTTTTCTTTCACTATAATGTTCGGAGCCACCTTTATCAAAATAGATGATGCCAACCCTTTTACCGGCGCCGGCCGCGCGAATCGCCATACCCAAACCGGCACTAGTTTTTCCCTTACCATAACCATGGAACATTTGTATCAAACCAAAACCTTTATGACCAATTATTTTTCTATCAATAGTCGGCAGAATAAACTTGTCTTTCAATTTAACGACTATTTTTCGTTCCAAAGAACCGCCGGATTTTTCCAATGCGCTAAAATGCTTAAAACTAAAATTATCGTTCAGATTAATGTCGGTATGAACGTTATGAATCAACCAAATTGCAAGTAAAAAATTAGTTTCTTGATCATATTTTGCTTCCACCGAAAAAATCTTGCAATCATCTTTATCAACTCTCAACCCCAAACTATAC
>CAZMZN010000027.1:0-6054 GCA_964570945.1 uncultured Gammaproteobacteria bacterium | reverse complement strand
TTTATTATGCTCTTCTATCTCTTTTTCTTCCTCTTCATCAATAATGGATCCGGAAATTACCGGCACTTCTTTAGTGATGGCTCGAGTAGCTGCTTTTACGGGTAAAGAACTTCTCTCCACCGCTTCTAATTCCAATCCGTTGTCAACCGGCAAATTTGCAGGTGTATCATTAACAGGTTCAATTCTTGATGATTTTGGTTTTGCCGCAGTTGTATTTTGTTTAATTTTTTTCAATATATGATAAACACCATCTTCGCTATCTTGCTCCAGCGAAATTGCAACAGAATTTATATCACTATTGACATTATTTTGATCAATTTTGTTTTCTTGCTTTTTATCTAACCTTTTAATAAATAACGGTTTTCTATCCGTTCCTTGTACAACATCAGCCGATTCATTCTTTTGATTTTTATCTTTTTGTTTTTTATCGCCTGGCGCAGATATTGGCGCGGCGCTTGTTTTTTTACCGCCATTAACCGCTAAATTATTTTTTTCGTCAGATTGATCGGTCGACTTACGCGCCGTATTCGCATTATCGGAATTACGAATATTGGCATTAACAATATCTGTTTTTACATTGTCATTTTTTATAGCTCGGCCTTCATTTGCATGTCGCGTATTGGCAAATAAATCTTCTACTTTCGATAAATCAAGTTGATCCAATTTTGTCAAAACATTATCCGCAATTTCTTCACTTAAAGCCAATCCGCCAATATTAATTGGCCGCATCAACATTTTTTTAATACTGTCAGCATTTTTTTGCTTTAATAAATAACTTTTTGCCAAAAATACAAACCTTTTCAATAAGCGAACCGGCAATTCCAAATCAATAGATTTAATAAAATCATTCAAAACTTTTTCTATTGTATAACGTTCGCGCTTGATTTTTAATTCCGGATATTTAGAAATATCCCCTCCCCATTCCTTAATTTGCTTAGGAACTTCAGGTAAATACTCCCTAAGCGGAAGTAAACGATAACCGGCAACGTCAGCCGCAATTTTTTTTGCTTTTTCATCATCAACGGCAAACGCCTTAGCTATTATTGCCGGCATTTCAGAAACCGCCAATTCCCCTTTTATAACAGCATCAGTTAAATCCAAAAATTCTTCTTCCCTATCCATGGGCAAGCCATATTCGTCCGCGATTTTATCTAAAGCATCAAAAATATCACTGTTAATCAAATAACTGCGGACAGCTGGGATTGAAATAATATTGGAATTTTCCATGTTGCGTTTTTAAATATAGCGAGACATTTTTTTCAATTCGCGAAGCCTGTTTTGCAATACCTTTCGTTCTTGATTAAATTTACTGGACTTCATAGATTTAGTCCTCTTATCAAGAGCATCCATCATAACGGCAATAGAACTTTTCAGATCTTTTGCCAATGCCGCCCTTTCGGCAGGATCGCTAATATGATCCAGTGCTTGACTCTGCTTTTCTAAATTACTTATCACTTGACTGGAAATATTATCCGCAATTTCTTGGACTAATTCCGAATTACCGCTTGCATTTTTAACATGATCTTTAAATTTAAACATTTTATCGGGAGCTTTAACAATAATCTCTCGCAAAACACGACGCCCTTTACTTTGCTGCTCGGCACCACCGGTAAAACCACCCTTCAAATTCACATGAATTGTTTCTTGTACGGCTTTTTGATTATCAGGCTCAACAACAAAATATTCTTTGGCGTATTGCCGCCTTTTAATTTCAGGAATACCTTGACTGTTCATCGCGTTGTGTAATTGTTGAGCAACGGCCGCACGGACATTACTATCTTGAACACGCGAAAAATCAACCCCAGCCACAGCACCCGCTTCTACAAGATCCGCTCCACGAGAGGCGATATCATTAGCGCTCAAATTCTCTACTTTATATTCGGGAATATTAAAAAGCTGCTCAGCATATTTACGCCTCTGCGCTTCAGGCACGGAACTATCTATACTCTGATCAAGTAATATTTGGCCAATTTCTTTTCTGGCCGCACTATCTGTAATTTTAGAAAAATCAACTCCGGCATCAACTCCAGCCTTGGCAATATTCACACCATTGGCTTTGATATCTTCAACGGTTAAGTTTTCTATATTTAAAGCCTGGCCAGCCAATGCTTCCTTCAAAACCGACGCGTCTATCTGCTCCGCAGAACCAACAGGTTGTTTATTGTCATCATATCGAGCAAAAGCGGCCGCCCGCAAAGCCTTTCTTTTTTCCGGAGATAATCCGCCCGATTCCAGCAATTCTTGGCGCAATGTTCTTTCTCTGGTAGATCCATCCGCATTTCTTACCGATTTTCCCAAACCCGGCCTATCCAAAAATGCTTGCACAACAGAATCTTTTAGATCCTCAGCTGTAATATTTCTAATCCTGCCTTCATCCGCCATTTTCTGTAAGACCTTTTCTTTTTGTTCATCAGAAAGAAAACGCAAATTCTTTTCTTTACTTCTTTCAAATCTTTCCTGTTCATCTTTACTAAGAACACTCTTGCTTTTTTCTCTTTCCGCAAAAGCATCTTTCATAATTTGAGCAAATCGTGCCTCACCCTCTTTCTTGCCGTACTGTTCTTCAAGCTGTTTTTTAAATGCCGCCGCTTTACCTGCATCTTCAGTCATCATTGCCAATGCTTCTTCTCGCTTAGCTACATCTTTGTTAGTCACAGGACGCCCCTGCAACATAGCGTATAAATGCTGACCAAAAACCTCATCTGATAATTTACCCAAACCTTGTCTGGCTTCCTGCCTATTTTTAATCTGATAATCTGTAAGGCCATCTTTCATCGTTTGACTACCTACAATAATTTTACCCCCCAACCATGAACTTCCGGGAACCTTAGAACGTGCTATAGATGTACCCAATTTACCAAGAGCCGTGGAAGCATCTCCGACAATCTCTCGACCAAGCTTTGTATTTATTGCTCTTCGCCCCACTCCGCGACCAGCCTTATACGATATCGCCGCCGGAAATTTAGCAACATTTTTTGCTAAAGCTCTTCCTTGTTTTTCATTAACAAATGTAGATGCTATCCCCCCCATAGATGCCGCGGCACCGCTTGCCGCTTGAAAGCCAACCATTATTAAAATAATACCAATCATCAAACTCAACATCTGATCAACATGGAAAACCTCGGAAAACATACTGGATGCCGAATCGGTGGTCCCTTCCGTACTCATACCTTCTGTATTGGCGATAGCCCCCATACTAGCTGTTGCCAGCGCCAACCACAAAAAGAAAGTCAAAATCGGCCCCAAAGTAACCGCAGCAATTAATTTGTCCCACCATTTACTGGCCTGCGCCCCCGCTTTTGGCAAAACATCCTTAACACCATGCATTAAAAATGCCAGCGGAGATAAAATGATTAAAATCCATAACAATACAATTCGGTAAATAAAAATTATCGTCAAAACAACCATTACCACCAAAATAATGGATAAAAGAATCAAATTAGCATATGAAGTGCCAAGCAAACCAAACAGTTGCGCGCCCAAAGTTGGATCCGTAACAGTATCCCACAAATCATTTTTCATCTGCATTATTTCATTAATTTGAAACATGCTCACGAAATTTCCGGCGGCAATATCCTGCAAAGCGTTAACAAAGGTGAACATTACTACCTGGCCGGCATCTATGATTAACAAAGTAATGGTTTTACTGAAGTTAATTAAAAGAACGGCAATAAACAAACGCGGCAATTGCTGTTCCCAGTTGGCACTTGAACTGTTAATTATCGTTTTGATGGCTATAACCAACAAAACGATAATCACAAACATATTGGTGACATCTCGCACCAATGGCCATCCCAAAGATACAACATAGCTATCAGCAAAATTGTTATAACCCAAAACCGGCACTAAAAACACTCCGATAATTAAAACAAGCAATTGGCCTATTGACCATGTCAACACACTTAAAATGGCGACCAGCAATCCCATAAAAAACAATATAGGCGCCATTTGAGAATTAATTCCAAAGCCTAAAACAGTAGAAGCAGTGGAACTTGATGCGGCAAATAACGGTTGATAATAAAAAACAACAGCACTAATTATAAAAATGATTGCCGGTAAAATATTTTTCTTAATACGACTACTGATTTTTTTACTTGAAAAAAAACGCATTTTGCTAAACATATACGCTTTTATTATAACACAAAAATAAAACAGCCGGTTGCGGCAATGCACAACCGGCCACGCATGCCTACTCCATGTCCGAACATTCTTGCCGGGAAAGAGGATACAACTCCCCGTAATGAACCCCGTAACAAAGCGAGTAGGTGGTGTCGCTGTTTTGATAACACAACGACGAAGCTGTGCTTTCATCTTGGCACACGAAAGACAGATTAGCCCATTCATCCGCTGTACGCATAGTCATGCGATAATTACCGTCAGACATTGCATACCAGGCCAAATCCGTCTCTTGGTCGTAATCAACCAAGTAATTACGGTCATACTCCCAGTCAAGTGGAAAACCGTAACCGGTAACGGCGACATCGCGGCCATGAACAAGTCCGCTTCGCAATCGCCTACGCGATCTTGCACAGCCGCAATTGAGCCATCATCAACCGTGATGATTTCACGATTAGCCAACCCCAATTGCAAATAAGTATTCCAGTCCAGAATAGGCATAGCTACTCCGCCTGAAATAATATAAACATCACTAGTCGAGCGCTCCTTAACAATCGCACCGTCTCGGAACTGAGCATAATCACTGCTCACTTCATAACCGGAAAGATTGCCGTCAGGCAAATCTTCCAATGAAGCAACAGAAATTCCCCAGCTATCCAACACGGCCTCTTGATTGTAATCACGCAAACGAACGGCATAACTGCCATTCTGCCCACTTTCGCCAAGCAACAACCAGACGGCGCCGTTATATCTTGCAGCAGAAATTTGTGTTTCTTCGCCAATTTCTGCACCCTCGGAATAACAGGCCAATTCTTCGTTGCTTACAATTACTACATCGCTAAAATTGTAATTGTAACTCCAAAAAACATTTTCATTGGCGATGTGATGAATCTTACCGTCATCCAAAATATAAACCTTATTGGATGAATAGGACTTGATCAGCATACCGTCAGGATGCCACATCGGCACATTGAGCAATGAACGGTAATAATGGCCGATGGAAAGATCGCAAACCATATCAGTAGTAAGATCTTCCACTTCCATTCCGTCATTTTCATCAAATGCGCTGATCATAAGCCCTTGGATGGATACGCCTTTGGTTCCGTCCTCACCGGCGTCACCTTCGTGCCGTCCCATATGAACATGATCACCGGTTGAATTACCCGTCGTCCCTTCAACTCCGATCAATTCACCGGCAGCCACTTCTTCTCCATCTTCTACCAGCACATCACTCAAGTGTCCCAGCAGAATATAAGTACCATCACCAACATCAATATTGATGTGATTGCCAAAACCGTATCCCGGATAATCGGTATGCACATACGCCGTACCGGAATACGGAGCGTAAATAGGATCATCGCTGTCATTTGGAGTATCCATATCAATATCGTACTTTGTGGAACGATAGCGATGGGAATATTTTCCCTTGGCACCCTGAACGCAAAGCGATGAATAATCCTCGGCAAAAGGCAAGTTGACAACTAAGGCATCGCGGCCGCCGCCAATACCTTTAGTGCAAGCGGAAAACAGAACCACAAAACACATCATTGCCCGTTTCATTTTTTTCTCCTGTTGCGATTTGTGAAAGAACGACTTGTTCGCCGCCCCTTGCCAACCAATATCAAAATATTGATTGTTAAGCGGCGGCAAAACGCTTGATTAGCGGCGCGACTTGTTAAGTCGCGCCGCACCAAGGAAGACAATCAAGCTGATTAACAAACTTCCCCACCCCCTTAAAGGAAATTTGTTAAATAAGCGCTTACATCTAGCTCCAACAACGCCGCGTCAAAGACGGTATCTTTTACCTCGACCCGCCCCCTAAAACGAACGCGTCAGAAAACTAAGTTAAATTGTGAACGTTCTGCTTTTATTTCAGCAAAGATAAAAAATGAGACAAATTAAAACAACGCCAAAATAATAAAAACCCTGTCAAAATAC
>CAZMZN010000026.1:0-6061 GCA_964570945.1 uncultured Gammaproteobacteria bacterium | reverse complement strand
ATCCACTTTATCAATAACATACGGCATCAAAAGAACCCGCGAATAACACGGGTAATTTTCGCGGTCAATAATTATTATTTCCGCATCTTTATTTTTTTGCCTAATTTGCTCGGCGGCTGATGTACCAGCTATGCCGCCACCTATGATCACAAACTTCATACTTAATCTTCGGGATATAATTTATTTCCCTTTTCATCATAGACGGCGATAGCCAGTGTTGGACATGATTGCGCTCCCATTATAATAGTTTCTAACTCTTCTTCGGTCACCTCAATCTCTCTTTCATAACTTGGACCACCGGGAGCTTGGCCATGATCTAAAACATCAGCCTTATTTTCATCATTTAATTGGAATGTATCCGGCGCAATAGTAACGCAGCTTGCTGCGCCAATACATGCGTCGGGATCAACAACTATTTTTATTTTCATAATAAGCATTATTTAATTTGATGCTACCCGAAATATTTTTCTTTGTAAAACCTAATCAATTCTTCAACCGCCGGCAAAACTCCGGGATTGCCAATACCAACCTTAGTCTTAGCTTGAACCTGTTCCAATGTTAAAGCCCCTTCCAAAACAGCTTCTTCAATATCTTTATCTGTCACTCTGGTGACGGGACATATAATACGAGAGGCTTCAACCTCTATTTTATCAAACATTTTTCTGCGACGATAATAGTCATTGACAGCATCACGAGTAGCCTTATCACACAAAACACTACAATGAAATTTACGCGCCGGCAGCCCTCCCAATCTCTCCATTACATCTTGCGGTTTTATTTTTCGCGCCTCGCTTAAAGTCATATTTTTTTCCAAAATCATTTCCGAAATCATACTTGTTGAGGCTATAGCCGAACCGCATCCAAATGTTTTCCATTTATAATCAAGAATTTTTTCTGTTTTTTCATCAACCTTCATCCAAACTCTTAATTCATCACCACAAGCCGGTGATCCCACTTTTCCAATGGCGTTAAACTCCCCTTCTTCCGGTTCATGATCCAAAAAATTGCGCGGATTAAAAAAATGATCTTTAACGATATCAGAATAAAACCAAGACTGTTTTTTATCTCGGCTAACAACATCTCCGCGCGCTCCTTTAACCGGCTTTGCTTGATAATTTTTCATATTCTTTTTTTGCTTGTTTTAATAAAACACTATATATGTCTTGTATTTGTTTTGCTTTTCGAGTGTCGGCTGCCAATATTTTAGCTTTTTTAATTACTTGCCGGTACGGAAAACCAGGCGTTAAACTTAATAAATTGGCAAAATCTTCAATTTTTTTCGGTTTTGTTAAGTAAAAGTTTCTCTGCCCTTCATACCATGCGTTTAACAAATGCAAATTTTCACCAGCCGGCGCATGCCAAACATCTAAATATTCAAAAGCTCCGATAACTTCATCGCGAGCTATAGATTCAAGTTCTTCCACCAATTTGGCAGCTGTTATGTTTAACCAATAATCGTCATTATGAGAAAATTTTTTGGAAAAACCTATTTCCAACAACGATCTAAGAATAAGCCTCTGATGCCTATCATAATACAAATGAAGAGCCCAACCCTTTTCAAAATCAGATAAATCATCAGTAAAAATATTAAACAGTTCTTTGCGATTATGGGTTATAGAACGAGCAATGCCCGTAATATAACGACTGTCAGGATACAAAACACCTGCATAATATTCGGTCTTGTTATCTATTCCCATTAAATCTTCTAGATCCAAAGCAAATCTTAAATGCGTTGCCTGCATTGCCATAATTATTCAAAATATTTCTCATCAACATTAACCGGACTCATGAGGCGCAATTTCTCAACAAGCGGCGGCAAAACATCAAGCACATAATCTAAATCCTCTTTTGTAGTTTTTCTTCCCAAAGTAAAACGAATACTACCATGAGCAACTTCGTACGGCAGGCCAAGAGCAATTATCACATGGCTTGGATCTAACGACGCACTCGTACACGCCGATCCTGTAGATACATAAACGCCCTTGGCATCTAAATACAACGACAGCGCTTCACCTTCTATATCCATAAAAGAAATATTGATGTTATTGGGCAGTCTTTGTACCGGGTGTCCATTTAATCTAGTTTTAGGAACCCGTTTTTTTATTTCATCAATAAAATAATCTCGCAATTTTATAAGTCGCGCACTCTCTCGTTCACGCATTTGCTCAGCGATTTTTACCGCTTCCGCAAAACCAATGATGCCGGCCGGATTTTCAGTTCCCGGCCTTATTCTTTTTTCTTGATGCCCGCCAAATTGCAAGGATTGTAATTTTATTCCTCGTTTTACATACAAAGCGCCGTTTCCTTTTGGGCCGTATATTTTTGACGCATTTATGGTCATTAAATCAAGATGAAGTTTTTCAACTTCGACCGTAAGTGCGCCAACAGCCTGACAAGCGTCACTATGAAATGCGGGCAAATTATTTTTTTTATGTTTATCAATAACATTTCCTATTTCCGCAATAGGATTTATCGTCCCAATTTCATTATTGGCATAAATTACGGAAACCAAAATCGTATCAGGCCTCAACGCTTCTTCAACTTGTTCGGGGCTAATAAGTCCATATTTATCAACAGGCAAATAAGTAATTTCAAAGCCCTCCTTCTCTAATTGCCGAAGAGGTTCCATAACCGCCGGATGTTCAACTGTTGTTGATATAATATGAGTTCCTTTATCTTTATTTTTACGAGCAAAACCAAGAATAGCCAAATTATCAGCTTCCGTTCCTCCTGAAGTAAAAATTATTTCGTCAGAACGGCATTTTAATACACCGGCAACAGACCGTCGTGCTTCATCTAGCGCTTCTTTTGCGATTCTACCAGGCGTATGAAAACTTGAAGGATTGCCAAAATTTTCCGTTAAAAACGGTTCCATCGCTTTTAAAACCCGCTCATCAAGCGGGGTGGTAGCGGCATGATCCAAATAAACCTTTTTCATCATAAAAATTAAAGAAATTTCAGCATATAAAAAAAACAGCCCGCAGTCAACACCCTCTAAAGCCCCTTGCAGCCGCCAAAAGTTAAGTTAAAAATCTCTAAATTACCACTTTTTGTTTTAATTTTTAACCTGCCCTGATGATAAGCATCGGAATCAATAATTTTATACAATCTGTAATCTTTAATTTTTACAACCGCCTTACCACTGACAATTTTAACATCTTCACCCATAATATCCTCCGGTAAAGGTTGTTCATCTAATTCTAATTCTATTTCAGCTGTTTTTCCATTTAAAGATCCGGCAATTAAATTAACAGAAAAGGCGCTGTATTTAATCAATAAATACTCATTTGCGTAAGGTAATTTTTTCACATGTGCCAAACTTTCTTTACCCACTTTCCAATGACCATGTAAATAAACAACATCCTCTTCATATTCCTTATTATCATCAACAAAATCACTCTCTGCTCCAGGTATATATGTACCCACATTGGCAAACGCGCCGCGCAAAAATCCTAAATAAATTTCCGGGGTTGTTCTATAACAAATTCCTCCGCCGACAGACAAATCAGGCGCAATTGGCGGCAATCCTTTAGCACCGATTTCCATAAGGGCTTTCTGAATCGCTCCTTCGGTTTCCGCATATCCACCTTCGCCAATATGGTCATAAACAATATTTCCCTTTTTATCAATCAAAAATTTACGCGGCCACCATTTATTATTATAAAGACGCCACATTTTATAACTATTGTCTAAAACCACAGGATAATCAATTCCCAATCTCTGTATCGCTTTTTTAACATTATCAACCTTTTTTTCAAAAGAAAACTCCGGTGTGTGTATACCAATTACCATCAAACCTTTTTTATTATAAATTTTGTACCACTCCTTGACCTTGGGTAAAGTATGCAAACAATTTAAACAAGAATAAGCCCAAAAATCTAAAAGAACCACCTTTCCTCGCAATGATTTTAAGGTCAAGGGAGAACTATTAAGCCATCTCAAACCGGGAGAAAAATCAGGTGCGGATGATTTTCCAAATCTATGTAAAAACATTTTTCTTTTTTAATAACTTAATTATATCACATTACATTATTAAATATTGCCGGCCGTGATATAATTAAAACATATGGAAATTTCTCGCCATTACAGCGCCTATCCGGAAAAGACAATACTGGTTGCGGCCAACAATGAACTGGCAAAAATTTTTTTATTAAACAACAGAGAAGCCACCGAGCAAGCAACAATATTTTTTGACCAAAACAATTCTGAAAACGACTCATTGTTCTATAAGCCTCTCGCTAACAGCTTGGCAAACTTGTTAAAAAAAGACTTTAAAAAAATAATTCTCTGCGCGCCGGAAGTAAAAATTAAAAAAATACATTCTGCCATGCCACTTATTGTTCAAGACGCAATTGATGAAACGGTTCCAAAAAATCTTGCCTCTCTACCCATTGAAGCAATAATAAGAATTTTACAAGAGAAAAAACCTTCTTGAATAAGCTGATTGTTTCTGGTAATATCTCGCCAACGGCCTGGTGGCGAAGTTGGTTAACGCTGCGGTCTGCAAAACCGCTATTCGCGGGTTCGAATCCCGCCCAGGCCTCCAAAAAAACACGGCATCAAGCCGTGTTTTTTTGTTGTGTTTTATTTTTTATTATTCAACCACCTGTAAAACCCCGACCATTGAATCATCTTCATCTGCATAAAAATAATATGTTCCCGGTTCCAGGTCAATATCAACAATTCTTATATCTTGCAAATCCATTGATCCTGTTGTCCAAAGATTATTTTCATCACGAATTGTTAAACCGTCTTCCGCATAGTTCACAAATTTTAAACTTCCACCTTGTTTTACTTCGGCGATATTATAAGCGCAATAATCCTCTCCGCAATCCACGCTTTCGTCAGACACAGCAAAACGCAAAGGATCTGAATACATCATTACCCCAACAACAGAACCTGTCTGCAAATCTTCATCAAGCGAATAATCATACGGTTCTATAAAAGAATCGCTTTCATCAATCGAGGTGGTTAAAAATTGATAATTTACAGCAAAAACATCGGGCAATATATCAACATAATCGCTCCAATTTTCTCCAAAAAGACTCGCAGCCGCTTCTTCGTCATCAATAGGAATCAACATTCCATATCCAATCGGAACATAAACGGTGTTATCATATGCCAATTTCAACAATCTAGTAGACAATCCGTCGTTCCCAAATTGAGGATAATAAGTAACAACACCACCTACAGGAATGGAAGCCATTTCTTCATCACTTATAATTTCTATGTTTGAGAAATCATCATACCAAGTAAAATAAGTGTTTTCATCTGGAAAAATATACCTGTGTTCATCACCGGCAAAATAATAAACAGTCGATGAATCTTGAGTTTTGATCAAACTACCGACATCCAAATCAGCGACAGTGGGAAAAACCAAATCTTCAGCCTGCACCCTCCAAGACACACTAAAAAACGCAAAAAACAAAGCAAGAGTTATAAATATTTTTGTATTTCTGGTACTCATATTTACAAATTATTTATTTTCTTTTGCTGAAAAAATAACTTTTTCCGCTTCAGAAATGTCACGCCCTTTTAACCAAATGCGGAACAAATATTTATCCCCGGAAGGTGCTTCATAATAATAATCATAATCATGCCTTCCATCCTTACACTCATCAGCTTCGCATGCTTTTACTTTGTAAAAACCGTTGCCCAAATCTTCCGCTTCGTCAGGCAAATGGCGCCTGGCAGACAATGGCAAGACGGAAATTCTAATCATGTCATCAGTTTGTATTTCTAATTGACCATCTTCTTCATCAGGCATCTTTTTCCCGAAAACCATTTGAGTCGGAGCGCTTTGCAAATAAATTTCTTGGGTATCGGAGCTAACTCCTTGTAAATCAATAAATTCTGAGGCTTCAGAATATGCCGGAACCGCCACCCAACCTTCCGGAGCGGCAAAAGATAAATTCCAATTATCGGGAATTCTATTGCCAGAATCCAGCGACACACAACCAGCTCCAGCCAATATAAACAATATTAGTATATTAAATATTTTTTTCATACACCTTTAATCTATCACCAAATGGAAAACTATTAAAGGTCTATGAAGCGGAAT
>CAZMZN010000025.1:446-6073 GCA_964570945.1 uncultured Gammaproteobacteria bacterium | reverse complement strand
TATATTGCTTAATTGATTTGCCATGATTTGTGATTATAGAGTTTAATAAGAATATTTTGAAAAAGGTGCATTAATAAAACATTGTCTTTTTTATGGCATATGTTGATATTATTTTTGAAATACAAAATTTATAAAAATTTTCTGTATCAATGTATTTATAAATTGTATACAAATTGAAAACTTGATCCAATGCTTTATATGGAGAAAGAATCGAAGCGGGAAATTTTAAAAACCATGCCCTGCAGAGCAACTGAAAGGTCGATATCAGAATTAAGGCAAGAAGGATGGGAAGAAGATTGGTCGTTTCATATAAGGTTTACAAAGCAATGGAATGATGCATGCGATCTAGTCAGAAGATTGAAAAAAAGCGGTTTATTTGAATGTGTATTGGTGTTAGGTCAGACTCCTGAGGAGCGAAAAGATGGGGTTGCCTATGTTTATAAAAAGAAGTCCGATAAATATCATAAATTTGAGAAAGATATGGGATATGCCGAATAAATGTGATAGTATGTAAGGCATAAATTATCTTGCTGCCAAGTGCTTTTATATAAATTTTATTGGAGATAAAATATTATTTTTTTAAAAACAAAAACCGCTTTGTAAAAACAAAGCGGTTTTATATAAATGTTTGATTAGAAGGTCAAATCATTAACTTCTGAAGTGTCTTGTGTTTCTTCGCTGCTTTCACTTGCGCTAGTATCATCTTTTTTATCTTCGTAGTGTTTTTGCCTTGATCCTTCCGGTTCGTATATTTTTAGATTGATACGAGCATTTTGCTTGGCGCCAATCTTTTTTAAAAGAGTGCGAATGGCGCGAGCTGTTTGGCCTTGTCGACCGACTACATAACCCATATCTTCTGGGTTGATGTGTAGAGTAATTAATACACCTCGCTCATCTACGGTTCGCTCAGTGCTGACATCGTCTGGGTGATTGACAATCGCCTTAACGATGTATTCTGTGAACTCTTGTTCAAATTCTTTAGCCATATCTTCAATTATTAATTAGCTTTCAAATGATAACAGTAGCTTATTTTTAAGTCAATAATTCTTTGTTTATTATTCATTCTCAGGTTTATCCGTTATTTCTTCTTTATTGTCGGTTTCGGTTTCTGTATTTTCTGCTGTTTCGTTTGTTTTTTTGTCGTTTGCTTTTGCTTCGGCTTCTTTTGCGGCTTGTTCTTCCGCTGCTTTGGCTTTTGCCTCTTCTTCTTTAGCTTTTCGTTCCGCTTCTTTTTCTGCTATTTTGGCCGCTCTTTTTTTACTAATTTTAACCGCTGATTTCTTCTCACCTTCAATGATTTTTGCGTCAATCAGCATGTTGTGGACGGTAATTGAAGGCTGAGCACCTTTTTCCAGCCAATATTTAATTCTTTCAACTTTTAATACGGTTTTATTTTCTTTGGCGCGTGGATTGTGATGGCCTAGAATTTCTATAGCCGGCGCCCAAGGATCATGTTGTTTTTCCTGCAATACAATGCGGTATTGAGGAGCTTTTTTTTTCCCTGTGCGTGATAAGCGAATTGTAAGCATAAATTATTGTGTGTAAATTATGGGCGAATTTTAGAAAAATATTCTAGTTTTGTCAAGTCCTGTCAGGGCATTTAGCGGTGATCGGCGCCAATTGCCTGAGAAATATTTTCAAACCCGTCTTTTTTTAACAGGCGTACCAAATCTTTATTAATTTGACCGATAATACTTGGTCCTTGATACACCATACCGGTTATCATTTGCACCAATGATGCCCCGGCTTTAATTTTTGCGTAAGCGTCTTGAGCGTTAAATATTCCGCCTACACCAATAATAATAAATCTTTCACTGTAATTTTTATATGCGAATGAAATAAGGCGATTGGATCCAGTAAAGCATGGTTTGCCGGAAAAATTTCCCATACCGGCGGTTTTTATTTCATCTTTATCAAAAACAGGATTTGTTCTGTCTTTGCATAGATTAGAGAAGATGCAGCCAGTAACAAAATCAAAGCCAGAAGCTATTTTTAAAAATTCGTCTGTTTCTGATAATGTTTTTTCCAGATGCATTTTGATAAATACGGGTTTATTAAACGGAAGATCGCGCAAAGCTGATAGTAATTTTTTAAAGCCTGCAGCCGTAGAAAAAGATATGCCATTATCCCCGATATTGCATAAATTTGGACAGCTAATATTTAATTCGTAATAATCACCAACATTAGCTTGGATAACTTTTACGAACGCTTGACGGACATCGTCTATTTGGGCGTCAAAATCGGGGTAAGTTTTATTTGTTGAGCCCAAACTGATACCTAGGGGCACCTGGCCTTTTTTGTTTTTCAGGCGAGGGATTATTTTATCTATACCAGCACTTTTAAATCCTTTATTTACCAATAAAGACTGAGATTTTGGCAGTCGTCCCAAGCGAGGCTTGGGATTACCTTCATAAGGTAGATTGGTGATTGTGCCGGCAGTATGAAAACCGAATCCAACGGAAGGCAGGATATTTATCAGTTTGGCGTCATAATCAAATCCAGCTGACAGCCCGATTGGATTTGCAAAATCAAGTCCTGCGATATGTTGTTTTAATGACGGGTGTTTATATAAAAATACGGTTTCGGTTATTTTTCTGGTTATTGAATTTGATCCCAGTATTTGGCCGCTCAAAGTCATAAAATCATGAACATTTTCCGCATCAAATTGAAAGAAAGTCGGCTTTAATATTTTTTGGTAAATTGTATTTTGTAATTTTGGCAAAATCATAGTTATAACAGAATACACTGTTTTTTATTTTATAACAAAAACCGCCGTTTATGGCGGATGTTAGGGGGATTTTTTATCGTCTGCTGGTTCCGTTGTCTGCTACGTCTTGTAAATTCACTGATAATAAATTAGAAATACCGTTATCATTCATAGTTACTCCGTATAAAATATCCGCCCGTTCCATTGTGGCGCGGTTATGGGTGATAACTATAAATTGAGTCATCTCTCTTAGCTTATTCAATATATTAGCGAAACGAACGGTATTAGCTTCATCCAAGGCGGCATCAACTTCGTCTAAAACTACGAATGGCGACGGGTTTGTTGCCATAATAGCTGACAGTAGAGCGATTGAAACCAGGGCTCTTTCTCCGCCTGATAATAAATTGAGTGCTTTTAATCTTTTGCCTGGCGGAGTGGCCTGAATTTCTATGCCTATAACAATATCTTTTTTATTGTTAATTTTTTTTAGCAATTGATTACCGTAATTTGTGTTTTCTTCTTGATTTTCGCGTGCCAAGGCATCAATCGCTCTATCAAGAGTGGTATCATTGTTATTTTCTTCGCCATTGCTTGTGATTTTAATGAGATTACATTCGCCTCCGCCGAATAAAATTTTGAAATATTTTTTAAATTCCTTATTGATGGCGTCAAAGGCTTGTTGGGATTGGCGGTGAATTTTCTTATCCAGTTCGTTTATGATTTCTTCCGTATCAGCGATTGCTGTTTTTATGTCGCTTATTTGATTTTGCAAAAATTCATATCTCTCTTTTGTCTCTTCATATTCTTGGATTGTTTCTTTATCAATACCTCCGATAAGTTCCAACTGATGTTTTAGCTTTAAAATTTGCGGACGCAGCAATTCTGCCTGATTATCGGGTTTTGGCAGCGGGGATTTTTTGATTTCCAATCCCAGTTCAGGTGCTTCTTCTTGCAATTCTCTATCTAAATTTTCCAATTTTGTTTCCAATCTGGCCGCTTCTATACGGGCTTGATTCTTTTTGTTTTGTTGAATATGGATTTGATTTTGTAGTTCTCTCAATTTGCGTTGCAGAGCGAATATTTCAGTTTTGTTATTGTCATTTTTACCGGCTATATCTAATTCTTGTTCTGCTTTCTCTACTAATAATAAAGCATCGGCGGTTTGTTTTTGTGCTTCTTTTAAAGCTTGTTCTAATTTTGGATCAACTTGAAGTTTGTTGTCTGGACGCGTTAATTTTTTTCTTAATTCTTTGACAAGTTTTAATATTTTTTCTCCGGTGGGGGAAGGAAGGTTGATTATATGATCAAGTTCTTTGATTATTTCCGCAAGCGGAAGCGGCGTCCAGTTTGACTGGGTTTTTATTTTAGCTAATTCTAATTTTCTTTCCGCTTCAAACTGGCGGCGTCTTGCTTCCGCCAATGTTTTGCGAGCTAACTTATAACGTTCTCTTGCTTGTTTGATTGCTTTATTGTTGTCGTTATTGGTTGATTTTTTCTCTATTTCTAAAAGAAGGGTATCGCCTTGTCTCAGTTCCTCATTTTTTATTTGCATTTCTTTTTCAATTTTGGCCAAATTCGCATTGATATTTTCAAGCTTGGTTTTTAAATCCCACCAAAGTGAACCGAAATACAACCGTTGAATTCGCCGCAGTTCTTTTTCTATTTCTTCTCGTTGTTCCAATCTTTTAACCTGTCGTTTTAAAGATGATAGGCGCGGTTTGATTTCTTGTAATAGCATTTCCACCTCAAATAAGTTTTCTCCCGCCTTTTTTAATTTTAAAACAGCCTGGTGACGTTTGATTTGAAATCCGCGCACACCGGTTGCGTCGTCAAAAAATAATTTTCTTTCTTCGGGAGAAGCGGTAAGAATATGATCTATCATACCTTGGCCTATCACCGTATACGAGCGTTGTCCGATTCCGGCTTGGGCTAATAGAATTTGAATATCGGCTAGTCTTACCGCCTTGTTGTTTAACAGGTATTCGGAACTGCCATCGCGGAATAAACGGCGGGTGATTGTAACTTCATTGAAATCAATCGGCATTGCTTTATCCTCGTTGTTGAATACCAAACTAACTTCGGCAAATCCTGATTTTGCTTTTTGCTTTGAACCGGAAAAGATTATGTCTTCCGCCTTTTTGCCGCGTAACAATTTCATTGATTGTTCGCCGAGGCACCAGCGAATCGCGTCGGCGGTATTGCTTTTTCCACTGCCGTTTGGCCCAACAATAACAGTTAAAGCTCTTTTACCGTTTTTGTTATTTGGGAAATTAAGAACGGTTTTTTTAGCAAAAGTTTTAAAGCCTTGTATTTCCAATCTTTTTAAGTACATATAACGGAATTATTTTATCAAAAAAAGCGTATTTAAGGTATAACTCATAAATAAATTGATATGAAAAATTATATTTTACCCTTGGCGATATTTTTTATCGTGATTATCGGATATTTTGCAATAATAAGCGAAAGAAAATCCGATATTAACAATTCGTCAATGCCTGTTTCCGGAAATATTGTTGATTTAAAGGCTGATGTAAGTAATGAATCGGACAGCGAAGCGGGAGTTGATGATAGTGATGCCGCTGTTTTTGAAATGGAAGCGGGTAATTTTTTCTTTTCTCCGGAAAAATTGGAAGTTGAAGCGGGACAAACTGTAAAAATAACTTTCACAAAAAATGTTGGCATGCATACTTTTGTTATAGATGAAATAGGATTTAAAGATGTGGTGGCTACAGGTAATACAATAACTTTTACAGCTCCGGAAAAACCGGGTGATTATGCTTTTTATTGCGATGTCGGCGCACACAGGCAGATGGGAATGGAAGGTATTTTAACGGTGAAGTAAAAAATAGCGGCGCTGAGAAAGTGCCGCTTAGAAATTATTTATGTTAGAGGTCTTTTTTCCTTAGGCGACGCATTAAAT
>CAZMZN010000025.1:0-436 GCA_964570945.1 uncultured Gammaproteobacteria bacterium | reverse complement strand
ACCATGGGTCGGGCAGCCAGTAAATTACCCGATTGGTGTTCGGGTCATACCCGAGTTCTCGCTCGGGTCGGATCGCCTCCGGATTGTCCGGCGGCAGCTCAGGTGCCGGCCGTCGAACCGGTACCATTGTCGCCTGTTCATAATTCTTTTCGGCGACTATCACTGCCCACGCATCCGGCGTGGGCAAAAAATCCAGTACCAGTTGATGACTATCAGCCATCTTTCCCCCTTAGTTTTGCGTCAGTTTTGGCATAAAAATGGTGTTTTGTCAACCACAAGAGGTTTGGTTGACTTTTTTTATTTGTTCTTATAAGCTGTTTTACTTTTCCGATATGAACAAATTGCTATATCGACAAGTTAATAAAAAAATAAACGGCGCCCAGCATATATTACTGTTAACCGATGAAAGAATTGACGGCGATACCATAGGTTCAAC
>CAZMZN010000024.1:0-6141 GCA_964570945.1 uncultured Gammaproteobacteria bacterium | reverse complement strand
CCATCATTTATACCGTGCGATAAGGTGATTTGTTTCTCACATGTTTTAAATTCTCGCGTTTTGACTAAAATTGCTATAGTTGAGGCAATTAAATTTTTTTGTCGAATTTTGCGAGCCACTTTATCAGCGATAGCAAGTAAATTTGTATGAATTTCCGCTTCTAATTCCAAATCATATGCAAACGTGTAAGAATGGCTTATAGATTTTGTCATATTATTATTTGGGTAAATTTTGTAATCGCCGCGTCCACGGGCGGCATTGTATAAAAAGATTCCATAATTTTTAAAGTAAAATTTTAAAGTTTGTAATGGCACCGCTCGCAAGTCTTTAATATTGTTAACTCCTATTGATGCTAATTTTTGGGCTGTTTTTGAGCCTATGCCACAGATGTTTTTTAACGGTTGATGCAGTATAAAATCATTAATTTTATGAGGGGGTATTACGGTTAAACCGTTGGGTTTATCAGAATTGCTAGCTATTTTAGCCATTAATTTATTACTAGAAATGCCGATGCTAACCGGGCAAAATTGGCCGACTTCGTTTATAATATCGCGTTTGATTTTTAAAGATAATATGGTAGCGTCCATATAATCTTTTACAATTTTGGTTAAATCAACAAAGGCTTCATCTACGCTAAATTGTTCTATTTGATCTGTGTAATTTTGTAAAATAGATAATAATTTATTTGTGGCCATGGCATATTTTGCAGGATCTGCCGGAATAATAATTAAATTGGGTAATAATTTCTTTGCTTGTTTTATGGGCATACCTGTTTTTATACCTTTTTGTTTGGCTTGATAAGAGGCGGCCGCCACTATCGCACGATTAAAATTATCTGTTTTCTTTTTACCACCAACAACAAGCGCTTTATTGCGTAAAAAGGGATTCGCTTGCTGTTCTACGGAAGCAAAGAAAGAATTAAAATCTATATGCATTATAATCGCCATATTATTCGCCGTATATTTCCATTAAATTCCATTGCATTGTCGCGGGATTAAATTTTAGCTTTAAATAGTATTGATTATTGGATACAGAAAAATAAAAGATTGTATGTTCGCCTTCTTTATTTTGATAAATAAAGTTTACTCGATGAATGGCAAAAAGTGATGAGCCCCATTTGATAAGTCGTGGGCGAACTTTATTGTTTGTAAAATCAACCCTGACATTGATTGGATCATTAAGTATTTCATGCATATCTTTAAAATTATAAAGTTAGTCAAAAGCGAGTATTGGGAGGAGGAGGGACCAATACTCGCTTTTTCTTTTATGCATCCCAAGATGGCTGGGCCGGATCCCTACAGCCCGTTTTCATCACTTTGAGTGATGTTGTCCACCTCGGAGATTTATCGGGGATCATTGACAAATCTCCGCTGCGGACCGTGGGATCCTAATTGTAAAATATAATTAAAATTTTCTAATCACGGCGCGAACAATGCCTTGAATATTAATATCTCCTTTAACTATTATTGGTTTCATTGTGCTGTTGGCCGGTTGTAAGCGGATATGATTTTTTTCTCTATAAAATCTTTTTAAGGTAGCGTATTGATTATCTAGTAGAGCGACAACAATATCGCCATTTCTTGGCGAGGGATTGCGTTCTATGATTACATAATCGCCATCGAAAATACCGTCCTCAATCATTGAACGTCCTTTTACTTGTAAAACATAAGAATTTTCCGCATCTACTACAAAATTTGCCGGTACGGCCAAGGCTTCATTATCTTCGATGGCTTCTATCGGTTCACCGGCGGTAATCAAGCCGGCTAGAGGCAGAACGATGCTCATTGAAGAGAGATCTTCGCTGTCAACCAATTCTATTGTTCTGGCGCATCCGTCTTCTCCTGTATTTATAACTCCTTTATCACATAATGCCTGAACGTGTTCGTAAACAGTGGATGGTGAAGAGAGTCCTAATCCTTTGGCTATTTCGCGGTATGAGGGTGTGTATCCATTTTCGCGAATGAATTTTTCAATAAAATCCAAAACTTCTTTTTGTTTTTTTGTTAAGGGGGGGGGATTGTTCATAGAATGAAGTTATAATTGTGTGAACATTGTTATTATAATCCGAACAAAAACCGAACGCAAGAATTGACTTGGGGATAAAATTTTGCAGTTGCTTTTTACTCCGCCTTATGTTAAAAGTAAATCTTGAAAAGTGGCTATATGTTAAAAACAGTTGAAGTTCCATTAGCTGGTCATCCGGATAAAATTTGCGATCAGATTGTAGAAGGTTTAGTTGATGAATATCTGCGCCGTGATCCAAAAAGCGGTGTCAATTTGAAGGCTTATGGATCAAACGGTATGTTGATGATTGGCGGCACGGTTGATTCCAGGGCCGATTTTGATGCTGGCGCTTTGGCGAAGAAAATTTATCAAGAAATAGGTTATACAGATGATATAGAGCCGTTTGTTAACATTGAGCGTCCCGCCGAAGACGAAGCAAAAGCAATTGTCAACGGTGGTGTTCGCGGTACTTCCGTGGTGTATGGATATGCCACCAAAGAAACGCGTGAATATTTACCTCGAGCGGTTGTATATGCCAATTCATTGGCTCGCCGTATAGATGATCTGCGCCGACATGATCCGGCATTTGGATTTTTATTGCCTGATGGTAAAGTGCAAATTACAATGGATGGGAATAAGATTGTCGCCGTTGTTGTTGTTGTGCAGCATGATCGCAGCGTGGAACATAGCGTAGTTCAATCTGTGATTTTAGAACACGCGATAATCCCGATTATAGGTCAAAAAGAACAAGTGAAAATTTTTATAAATTCAGCTGGAACTTTTTCTACCGGCGGTTTTCAGGCTAGCGCTGGCGCTTCCGGCCGTAAAGCTTATGCTGATACTTATGGGGGGTTATTACCATATGGCGGAGCGGTTTTAGCCGGTAAAGACCCCAGACGGCCAAGTAAGGCCGGAACTCTAATGGCTAGGTATGCCGCCAGAACATTGGTAAAAGAAGGGGTTGCCGGCAATATTTTGATTTCGGTTGGTTATGCTATAGGCCAAAATGAACCGGTTTTCGTGCAAGCTGTTACTGGTAAAGGGCAAGATATTTCTTCTTTGGTAAAGCAAAGATTTGATTTTCGTCCAGAAAATATTGTTAAAGAATTAAATTTAAATCAGCCGATATATAAACAAGTGTCTGTTTACGGATATTTTGGCCGCGAAGAAACTGTTTGGGGGTAAATTTGTTATAATAAAAGCATGAATAAACTTTCTATTTATTTTTCCGTTTTGGCGTTATTTTCATTTGCTTTGTTTTTTTATGTTATGACCGTTAAAACGCCGGAACAACAACGCATTGTTAGCGATGACAATATTTTATCAGTTGATGGATTTTTTATTGGTGACAATGTATCTGTTGAAAAAATCGCGGATTGGCAATATCTGGTCACACCAATATCTGTGATGCCTAATCAAACAGCAATATTATCTTTTGATTTGTCATCATGGCCGGAAGAAAAATCGCCGCCAGCCATTTATTATTTTGATGATCAAATTTCAATGTGGGAATTGATTTTATCACCAAATGATATCAGGGGCGATATAGCAATTATACAGCGTAATAAATTGGGCAAGTTTGCCGTTCATCAATATATGGATATTAAAGCACCGGATTTTATTTCTCAATATGATGCTTTGCTTAAAATGGCCCCTAAAAATACGGTTGCTTATCAATTTGATACCGGTTTTAATGCTGGAGATGATTTTTTTATTAAAATTGCTAATGACGAGCAAAAAGGAGGGTGCGGCGGTATATTTTTGAAAGGCAACAAGATGCAAAAATCAGAATTACAAAATACCGCGCATGTTTTATTAAATGATATTCAAAGTGAGGTGTTGTTTGTTTATCGCGCTATTTGGTATGTTGGTGATGGTTGTGAGAATGGAGAAATTTCGCCATTGGAATAAATATGTTATAATTTAGAAAAATAAAAAAGGAGGAGTATGCCAACCGCTAAAAAAACAAAAGCTCAGAGTAGTACAGTGAAAAAAACAGCCACAAAGAAAACAGTAAAAAGAAAAACCCCGAATGCTAAAAAGAAAAAAAATCCTGCAAAAAAGTTATCAGCAAAGACTGTGAAAAGAATGCCGAAGCAAGTTGACAAAGCGAACAATTTGAATACTGAAACAATGGTTTGTGAACATTGTTCGGTTTTACCGGCCGGAACAATTGAAATCGTAAGTTTATTGCTAGTCCTTGTATTTGCTCTATCGGCGGTATTGGCAGCCAGTATTTATAACAATCATCGCCAAGAACAGGAAATTTTATCTTTACAAGAAAGAATTTTGCTGAATAATGGCAATTGACGATTTTTTTATAACAAGTAAAATAGCCATATAATTTTTAAGGTCGTTATATGAAAAATCGATTTGTATTTTTATTTGCTTTGGTTTTTTTGTTGGCGCTTGGCGCTGGCTGTGTTCAACCCAAAGGCATTGATAATAATAATGTTGACAATTCCAACGCCGTTGAAAGTAACCAAGAAAGTCAAAATAACAATTCAATATTAGAAACAAACAATATGCAATATGAATTTCCGGGCATTTTACCCGCCGAAGAAATTAAAAATAAACAAGCTAGATTAACAACGGATAGGGGTGATATAGTTATAGAACTGTTTGCTGATACGGCGCCCATGGCGGTTTCCAATTTTGTATATTTGATTAATAATGGGTATTATAACGGATTAATCTTTCATAGAAGAGTTGAAGGCTTTGTGATACAAGGGGGTGATCCAAATGGAGATGGAACAGGTGGGCCTGGTTATACTTTTGCCGATGAATTGGATGATGATTATAATTATGAACGCGGAATTGTAGCAATGGCCAACAGAGGTCCTGATACTAATGGCAGTCAATTTTTTATTATGTTGGCGGATAATCCGTTGCCAAAGCAATACACTATTTTTGGCAAAGTAATAGAGGGATTAGACGTTATTGACGCTATTCAGGTAGGAGATGTTATTCAGACAGCTGTTGTTGAAGATTTAATGAATGATGTTCAAAATAACGCTTTGGTTGATGAGATGGCTGAAGTTAAAAATGATGTTGATAAATCCGCAGAAGTGAGTGATGAGAGTAATGAAGCGATTAAAGAATGATGATATAGTACTGTTGATAAAAAATAGTTTAAAATCCGCTGCGGCGGATTTTTTGCTATAATTGGTTTATGAAAAATATAGTAACTGAACAGACTTTTTATAAATATTTAAAGTGCCCTCACTGGCTTGTTTATGATCGTGATAAAGGAACTGATTTGCGAGATGCATTATTGGAAAAATTGCAAGATGATGGTTTATTGCCGGAAAAAGAATATGAACTGATAAAAGATAAAGAAGTGTCGGTTGTAGATTTAGAGGATATTGATGAAGCGGCGCAGAAAACAATTGAACTGATGCGACAAGGTGCCAGTACTATTTATAAAGGGGTTTTAGCTTATGAAAATTGGGTTGGTCATCCTGATTTATTAGAAAGAGTTGAGGGTAAATCAGAATTTGGTAATTGGTATTATGTTGCGTGTGATATTAAAAGGTCGCAACATTTAAAAATGGAATACCGTTATCAAGGCGCGTTTTACGCGATGATTTTAGAAAAAATTCAAGGAGTACGTCCTGTTCAAGGATATATTATGCGCTCAGACGGCAAAGTGGAAAGTTTTTTGTTGTCAGAAGTGTTGCCGGATTTCCATTTGGCGTTGGATGAAATAGAAGATATATTGGCGGGGCATAATCCCGAGCATTTTTTAACATCAGCGTGCAAACAATCGCCATGGTTTCATGCTTGCCGGCGTCTTACGGAAGAACAAGGTGATTTGTCATTAATTAATAGAATTTGGCGCAGTGAAATTAAGGCTTTGCGAGCGGCCGGCATCACGACAGTTGAGGAGCTCGCATCCATATCGGAAAAAAAGCTTGAGGAGGTCAGCGGAATTAGCCGGGATAGATTGCAATTTTTGCATTTGCAGGCATTGGCATTGACGGAAAATAAAATTATAAGATTGGCCGATATTCAATGGCCTGATAATAATTACGCAAAATTAATTATTGACGTGGAAAGCGATCCTTTGCGCGATATTGACTATTTGATTGGAGTATTGTTAGTTGATAATAAAAATAATATTCAAGGATATTATGA
>CAZMZN010000023.1:0-6243 GCA_964570945.1 uncultured Gammaproteobacteria bacterium | reverse complement strand
ATATTTATGTATCCGCGATAATCATATTGCTGGTATTTATATGGACAGCTTCAGTTGCTTATCCAAAATATTGGAATGCGGCCGCTAAAACGATAGATGATAATTTAGGTATCAGGCTTTATTTAAGTGAACAGCCATATAAATTGGGATTAGATTTACAAGGTGGCGTTCATTTGGTTTATGAGGCTGATATGTCCGAAATTCCGGAAAAAGACAGGGCATCCGCCTTGGAGGGTGTGCGTGATGTCATTGAAAGGCGTGTTAATGCTTACGGAGTTTCCGAACCGGTTGTATTGACGAATATTAATAATGGACATTATCGCGTCATTGTTGAATTGGCGGGTGTTTTTGATGTTAGTGAGGCGATTAAATTGATTGGCGAAACGCCAATTTTGGAATTTAAAGTACCAAATGATATCAATTCTGATGACTTGGAATTGACAGAGGAGCAAAAACAGGAAATGGAAGAAAAACAAAAGGAAGAGAGAGCAGCTGCTCTGGAAGTTCTTGATAAAGCGTTGGCCGGAGAAGATTTTGGTGTTTTGGCTCAAGAATATTCCATTGATGAGAAAACAAAGAATAATGGCGGGTACATTGGTTTTGTTGATGAAAATAATCAGGTGTTTGGTGAATTGGTTCAGGAAATTGAGAAAAATAATTATACGCCCGGTGTTATTGACGGGTTGTATGAATATGACTCAACCTTGCATATAGTTAAATATATTTCCGAAAAAGACAGTGATATTGTTACTTTGTCTCATATTTTAATCTGCTATCAAGGCGCAGAAAAATGTGAATCGGATAGAAGTAAAGAACAGGCTATTGAGCTTATTAATCAAGTTCGTGAGCAAGCAACACCGGATAATTTTGCAGAATTGGCAAAAGAATATTCCGACGGTCCGTCAGCTAAAAATGGAGGTTCTTTAGGTGAAGTTACTGACGGTATGATGGTTTCAGAATTTGAAGAGGCTTATAAGCAATTGTCAGACGGTGAGATTTCTGATCCGGTGGAAACAAAATTCGGTTACCATATAATTTACAGAGAAAAATCGCGCCCCATAAAAACTTATGAGATAGCGCATATTGAGATGCCGTGGACGACCGAGTCAGATATTTTAAAGGTTGACTTATGGAAAAATACAGGATTATCCGGAAAACAGGTGACCGGAGCATCGGTAGCTTTTGACCAGAAAACAAATACACCTTATGTGGTGTTAAATTTCAATGATGAAGGTTCTAAATTATTCGCCGATTTAACTGAATCACATGTTGGTGATGTAATTGGAATTTTTCTTGACGGAAGTCCAATTTCCACCCCAGTCGTGCAGGAGCCTATTTACGGAGGCCAGGCTTCCATTACAGGATCATTTACAATAAAAGAGGCCAAATTGTTGGCGCAAAGATTGAATGCCGGAGCTTTACCCGTACCAATTGAATTGTTAAGTCAGCAGACTGTTGGACCGACACTAGGGCATATTTCTTTGGAAAAAAGTATTAAAGCCGCAATTGCTGGTTTAATATTGCTGGCTATATTTATGACGCTATATTATAGGTTGGCCGGTTTGTTGGCGATTCTGGCTTTGGCTGTTTATACAAGTATTAACTTGACTCTGTACAAATGGCTCGGTGTGGCCATGACTTTATCAGGGATTGCCGGATTTATTTTGTCGTTGGGAATGGCGGTGGATGCCAATGTGCTTATTTTTGAAAGGATGAAAGAAGAGCTGAAGAGTGGTCGTGATTTGGCGACGGCTATTGATGAAGGTTTTAGAAGGGCCTGGAGTTCAATCCGTGATGGAAACATAACTACATTAATAGCCGCCTTTGTTCTGTTTACAATGAGCACAAGTTTTGTTAAAGGGTTTGCATTGACTTTGGCATTGGGTATTCTGGTATCTATGGCAACCGCTATTTTAGTAACGAGAATCTTGTTAAAATGGTTGGCTACCTATAAAATATTCCGTAAAAATTGGCTTTACGGCGTAAAAAAGAATTAGTATATGAAATTAGATGTTATTGGTAAAAGTAAAATTTGGTTTGCTCTCTCAGGAGTATTAATTATTGCTTCTATTGTGGCGGTGTTTGTGTATGGATTAAATTGGGGAATTGATTTTACCGGCGGTAGTTTATTGGATGTTACTTTTGAACAAGAAGTAAACAACGACCAAATTAAACAAGTTTTGAATAATGTAAATGTAAACGGGCTAGTCCAAGCGAGTGGCGATTCTTACTTAATAAAAATGTCGCCTCTGTCGCAAGATGAACATGATATGGTTATCGGCGCGCTGCGCGATAATTTAGGTGAATTGCAAGAAAACAGATTTGATTCCATTGGGCCGGTTATCGGTCAAGAATTGAAAGATAAATCAATCGAGGCGATTGTTTTATTGCTGGTATTGATTGTTCTATATGTTGCTTGGGCTTTTCGCAAGGTTTCTGAGCCCGTTTCTTCATGGAAATATGGATTGTTAACCATTGTAGCGGCAATGCATGATATCATTATTCCTATTGGAGCTTTTGCTGTTTTGGGGTATTTTTACGGCTATGAAATTGATACCGCTTTTGTGGCGGCATTGCTTACAATTTTAGGTTATTCCATTAACGATACGATTGTTATTTTTGACAGAACAAGAGAGAATTTAATCAGTAGCCGCCATAGCGATGAAGAGTTCGCCTCAATAGTTAACAGAAGTGTGGTCCAGAGTTTTGCCCGTTCCGTAAATACCTCGTTTACAACTTTATTGGTTTTGTTGGCTATTTTCTTTTTTGGTGGTAAAACCACTCAACCGTTTGTTCTCGCTTTGATTATCGGTATTGTCTCGGGAACTTATTCATCAATATTTTTAGCCAGCCCGTTATTAGTTTGGTGGGAGAAAAAATAAATAATGATTAAAAAACTCGCCGCAATGGCGGGTTTTTATTTTTATTTAGCTTAAAATATAAAAATGCGCTCGTACATCAATGGATGTATGAGCGCCGCTCCTCCTTTAAGGAGGAGATGAAAAATATATCAGTAAAATTATATTTTGTCAAGTATAAGAAATTTCCACACCGTTTGATAGCTTTATCCTTTAAAAAAGGATAATGTGATATAATGTTATCAATTAAGCTTGTCATCTGAATATAATTACGAGCATAATTCAATTTTTAAATAATACACCGCCGGATATTCTTGGCGTGTATCTTTTAATGTATTTAGGCTCGTTTGCGGTTTTTGCTGTGTTGGTGTGGGGAATGCTGGAAGTATGGATATCCAATAAACAGACAAGGTACTGGTCGAGTTTAGAATGGGATTTGTTAGCAATTAATATACCAAAAGACGCAGTCAACTCGCCAAAGGGAATGGAGAATTTTTTTAACAATTTAGCCGGTTCAAAATCTTCTATAACAAGAAAAGAGAAATGGTTTTTAGGTAAATTCCAATCTTATTTTACTTTTGAGATTGTTAGCAATGGTGGAAAGATACAATTTTATATTCGTTGTATTAGTAAATATCGAGATTTAGTTGAGGCAGCTTTGTATGCTCAATATCCGGAAGCGCAAATTGTCAAAGTTGATGATTATGTCGATGTATTGCCAGATGATTATCCGAATGATGAGTATGATTTATTTGGCTCGGAATTGTCATTGTCTAAAAAATCTATTTTTCCTCTTAAAACTTATGAAATGTTTGAGCATCAGGGTGAAAAAGATTTGCGTTTTAAAGATCCGTTATTGCCATTGTTGGAAATGATGGGAAAAATGCGTCCGGGAGAGCATTATTGGATTCAATTATTAATCATGTCGCCGGATAGCCAAGATTGGCGCAAAGAAGGGAAAAAATATATTGCCAATGCTTATGGAAAGGAAGAGCAAAAAAATAAAAGTTGGTTTGATGAAACAATCGGTTGGTTGCCTAAAGGGGTTTTAGAGCAGGCTGCCGGAGTTACTTTTGGCAATGGCGAACAAGAGAGTCTGGGTGATGACTTTAGAATGTTTAAAATTACTCCTGATGAAAAGGATTTATTGGAAGCGATCAAAGCTAAAGCCGGACAAATCGGATGGTATGCGAAAATAAGAATTGTGTATGGCGCGAAAAAGGAAGTTTTTAGAAAGGGAACCATCGCATCAATGACGAAGGGAGTCTTTAATCAATTTGATTCGGGCTGGAATAAATTAAGTTTAACGCATTCTTCAACACCGAAAGATGATTATTTCTGGCAGGCTTGGCAAATGCCAGCAAAACAAAGGACTTTGATTCGCAAATATAAAAATAGATCTTTTGGCGCCGGTGTGACCCCGTATATTTTAAGTTCATCAGAGTTGGCAACTTTGTTCCATTTTCCATCCGCAGAAGCGCGAACGCCGGTTTTGACAACATTAAATTCGCGCGTTGCCGAAGCGCCGCCGGAGTTAAATTTAGGTTCAGATTCTGATGATGATATTTTACCGCAATTCCATTTTGTAAAGAGTCAACGACAGGTAGAAAATTTTGATGAAGCAGAATCTACACAGGATGATGAAAAAGACGATTATTATCGCGTCGCTCCTGTTAAGATTCCTCGCTTTACACCGCCGACGGCGGGAGTAAATAATTCTACAAAAATTCAGTCTCAAGAAAAAATTAGAAATCATAAAATTCAAAAAATAGAACAAGAGGTTAAACCCCGTCCCGGTATGCCGGCACCGTTGCCGCCGGGTTTAGATTTGTCCGACGAATCTATTGAAGATAATAATACGCCCAGTAATTTGCCGATATAAATATGCGTTACGAACATGATCATGAGAACGACATAATTTATTTTGCTAAAACCAATTTTCGCAATTCAATGCGAAAATTCGGTATTAAAACCGACGATCGTCGACGTCATATGTATGTCATCGGTAAAACCGGTGTCGGAAAAACAACTTTAATGGAAAATATGATTTTGGCAGATATTTATGCGGGACACGGTTGTTGCTATATAGATCCTCATGGTGATACGGCGGAAAAATTAATAGATTATATACCTCATTGGCGTATAGATGATGTGGTTTATTTTAATCCCGCCGATTTGGATTATCCAGTGGGTTTTAACATTTTAGAAACTGTTGATGAGAAAATGAAGCATCTTGTCGCCGCAGGTATAATGAGTGTTTTTAAAAAGATTTGGGAAGGTGTTTGGTCGGCGCGAATGGAATATATTTTAAATAATACTATTTTAGCCTTAATGGATACTCCTGGAACAACATTATTGGGCATCAACAGAATGCTTTCCGATACCGAATATAGAAATAGCATTATTGCCAATATTAAAGATCCGATTGTTAAACAATTTTGGGTAAAAGAATTCGGCTCTTACCAATCGTCATTTGCCAGCGAAGCGGTAGCTCCTATACAAAACAAAGTCGGCCAATTTTTATCCGCGGGCCTTATTAGAAATATTGTTGCTCAAGAAAAGTCGTCAATAGACATCAGAAAGATAATGGATGATCAAAAAATCTTAATAGTTGATTTATCAAAAGGTAGATTAGGTGAAGATGCTTCTCGCTTGTTGGGGGGGCTTATTATTACCAAATTGCAAATGTCGGCAATGGAGCGCGTAGATTTGCCGGAAGAAGAAAGAGTTGATTTTTACATGTATGTTGATGAATTTCAAAATTTTGCCGTTGAATCATTTGCATCTATTTTATCAGAGGCAAGAAAATACAGACTTAATTTAATAATGGCCCATCAATACATCGCGCAATTAACGGAAGAGGTGAGAGATGCTGTTTTTGGTAATGTTGGCACAATAATATCTTTTAGAGTCGGAGCGCAAGATGCGGCTTTTATGGAAGAAGAGTTTAAACCTCGTTTTACGCCCGAAGATTTAGTTAATTTACCAAAATATCATATCTATTTAAAATTAATGATAGATGGTATTGCTTCGCAGCCCTTTTCGGCGATAACATTGCCGCCCATTGCCGTAAAAACAGGTTCGGCTGAAATGGTTATTAAGCAATCAAGAGAAAAATATTCTGGTTTGCGTGAAGAAATTGAACAGGCTATTAAAGTGTGGTCTGGATTTGGTGATGATGTTGATTTGGATGCTGAAATGAAAAAAGTAAGAGAAGAGAAAAAAGCTTTGAAAAAAGCAAGGTACATGCACGATTATACTTGTGACAGATGTGGTAAGGAGTTTAAATTGCCGGTTGAACTTGATAGATCACGCCCTATTTATTGTGAAGATTGCCATGAAATTGTAAAAAAAGAGATAGAAAAAAAACGCAATAAACAAAAAC
>CAZMZN010000022.1:0-6273 GCA_964570945.1 uncultured Gammaproteobacteria bacterium | reverse complement strand
GTATTGATTTTCTCCGCCAATATTTTGCGGCAATTAAAATCGTAATAAATTATGGCAAAGGATTATTATAAAATTTTAGAGGTTGATAAAAATGCTACCAAAGAAGAAATAAAACGCGCTTTTCGTAAAAAAGCCCATCAATATCATCCTGACAAAGATGGGGGGGATGAGGAAAAGTTTAAAGAAGTGAATGAAGCTTATCAGGTATTAAGTGATGACGAAAAGCGTCGTCAATACGATCAGTTTGGCACCACTTTTGATAATGCAGGCGCTAGCGGTTTTGGCGGATTTTCAGGATTTGGCGGGCAAGGATTTAATGTTAATTTTGAGGATTTTAGTGATATTTTTGGAGATTTTTTTGGTGGAATGGCTGGGGGTGGTCGCGGTCGCAGTAAACGAGGAACCGATATTATGGTTGATCTAGATCTCTCTTTTAAAGAGGCTGTTTTTGGTGTTGAAAAAGAAATTTCCTTAACAAAAAATAATGTTTGTGAGCGTTGCGGCGGATTGGGATCTGAGCCGGGCACGAAAATGAAAACTTGTCCTTCATGTGCCGGACAAGGAGTTCAAGTTAAAACTCAACATACTATTTTGGGAGCGATGAGAACTAAAGTAACTTGTTCTCAATGCCATGGTAGAGGAGAAATACCGGAAACAAAATGCAAGACATGTGGTGGCAGCGGTATTGAATATGGACGCAAAACTATTAAAATCGATATACCGCCAGGAGTAGAAGATGGAACAAAAATACGCGTTCGTGGCGCCGGTGAAGCTGTTGGTGGTGGAGATGCCGGTGATTTATATGTGCACTTGCATGTTAAATCGGATAAGAAATTTTTTCGCGAAGGTTATAATATTTATTCAAAGCAAAAAATTGGCTTTACTCAAGCCGCTTTGGGGGATACGATTATGACAGATACTGTTGACGGAAAAGTGAAATTAAAGATTCCCGCCGGCACGCAGTCCGGCGATAAACTGAGGTTAAAAGGAAAGGGGGTCCCTACCGGTCGCGGTCGAGGGGATCATATTGTTGTCATAGAGGTTGTGACACCGACAAAATTAAACAGAAAGCAAAAGCAAATTCTGAAAGAACTTGATTTGCGCTTTGATTAAATAGAGAAGTCCGTTTATAATAAAAATATTATGGAGGATTTTATTGTATCTTGGCTCGGGTCATCGTTGCTTACCGCATCGAGAGATATTTTAATTGTATTAACTGTTTTTGTATTTTCAATTTTGTATTTTGTAACCATTGGCCGCGATTTTATTATACCCGCATTTAGCGCTTTATTTTTAACGGAATTGATTAGCATTTTTGTACCTCAGCTTGAATGGGTGGCGGATTTTGTCTCTGCGCCGCAATATCAAATTAATATTTTGGTATTTGCAATTGTTTTTTTGGTTTTGTTTTTTGTTTTTAAAAATAACGGATTTTTTGAACCTTATACCGTACCCACGGGAGCTGAAATTGTAATTTTTGCAATATCGTTTGCCGGATTGATTATATTTTTTATCGGCAAAATGTTGCCTGATAACATTTTGGAAAGTTTGTCGCCGCTGATTTTAATTTTATTTACTTCTGATTGGGCTCATCTGGGTTGGTTAACTTTTCCGGCACTGGCTTTTTTGGGTATTTCCGGTAAGACCTAAAAACCGCGCTTTATTGCGCGGCGAGCTATGTTGCGGCCACTATTTCCAATAAATGCGGCCGCGAAATATTAGGCCATAAACAATCATGGCCAGGAAGCAAGCCGCAAAAATGCGGCCGGTAAAAATAAGGCCGCTTCTTTCCGCGGCAATATACAAATCTTCCACTTTTTACCTCCTTGTATTTTATAATTAGGGTTAAATATTTTTTTGTCAAATTTTTAAATGAATTTATAAAATAGATCTTATGTAATTAAAAAGAGCCTTGTGGCTATTATTTTAGTTGGTTCCCGGGCAGGGACTCGAACCCCGATTACCAGTGCCAGAAACTGGTGTCCTGCCATTAGACGACCCGGGAATGTGAAAAAATAATAAATTTTTCTTTCTTTTTTGTCAAAATAAAGTAGTCAATTTGCGTATTATTTTCTTGTGGATAAATTGACTTTTTGCCTATTTTTTGGTATATTTAATACATAATTAGAAATTTTTTATATGGTAAACATTCCAGGAATTACTCCAAAAAATCCGGAAAGAAGGCGTCTTCCGGAAAAAATTAAAAGCCGCGAACAGCGTCGGATAGCGGTTGAAAAAAGAGAAGAAGTAGCCAGAGATATTGAATGGGGTGAAAATCCCAAGGAAGTTGCGATGGCTATAAATAGTGGCATCTTTCCAAAATTTAATATTGACACGATTAAAGCAAATGACGGTAAAATTGACGATATAAAATTAGAAAATGCTGTTTTGGCAATGGCGGCGGCTGATTACGATATTTCCGGTTTGTCTGCTGAGGTATTAAAATTAATTGAAAATAAAATTTACGATTTACAACCTGATGCTGGTCCTGGACGAGAATTCGCGGAATATGCTGAAGGTTTGCAAAAATTACATGATAAAATTGAAAAATGGCGACAGGGTGAATTAGAAAAAGTAAACAAAATATTGGATGTTAAAACAGAAGCTGAAAAAGAGAGTCAAAAATTTGAAGAAAATGAAATTCCAGGAGTTGGTAATGTCGCTTTGATTGAACAAGCATTAGAGCATGCCGAAGAGCTTGGCTATCCCGAATTACAAAACTATTCAGTAGAGCAAATTAAAAGCATTAAGCAATCAGTTGACACTCTTGGCAAAACTTTGGCGCAAATGAAAGCAAAATCAAAAGGAATTTTCGGTAAGCTTAGGATGTTGTTTAACAGGGGATTAAAGTCGGACATTGAATTGAATGAAAATCAATTAAGAGTTAATCAAGAAAAGATCAATTCCATTAAAAGATTGGTCGCTGATTATAATTTGGAAATGAATAAAAACAACAACGAACCTTTGCCTAATTCCAAGGTTTCAGATCGGGTAAGGGAAAGGCATGATGAAGCTGCAAAGAAAATTCAAAACAGCACATCGGGTAGATTTGCGGCTTAAAATTTGATTTTATAAGAATGAATAAATTAAGAGCGGCTTTGCCGCTCTTTAGTTTTTTCGACTCCAAGGTGGCGTTGGAAAGGCGATGATCTGCGCCTCTTCTTCGCCGCTAAAGCCGCTAGCGCCATCTTCGGCTTCGTCTTTGCTTGAGATGACCGAAGGTGCTGCCGAGCCGCCGCTAGCGTGGTAGACGAGGACCGGCGGTTGCTTCGCCGCCGTTTCTTGCGGTGGCTTGTTTGGCGGAGGGCTCTTTGGCACGAGTTCCGCCAAATTTTGCAACTCCACTTGGAGCTGCTCTTCCTCTGTGAAGAAGCAGAAGCGAATCATATCGCTTCGCTCCCAGCCTGGGAGCATTGTTAAATATGGCCTGCCGGCCAAAAGGATGAGCCGCTTCTTGCGCCTCATAAAAATCAACCACCAGACCAGGGAATATTTTTTCCTGATCGTCCGCCAGGAAGGTGGCTGGGGAACGGCTGAGAGTCCAATAAGCCGTCTGATAATGTTTCTTACCTTCATGGATTCCTCCTTTTTTTGAGAAACATTTCATTTAAGCATTAATTTTAGATTATGTCAAAAGTTTATTTACGGTTGTTAATTTGTTAAACTATCGTTAGTATGAATATAGAAAAATATAAAATGCGTCATGAAGTAAATGATGACGACGAGATTGCCAACTTATTGGCGAAAATTAAATCTCACGACAGTTTCTTGCAACGATTTGCTAAACAAGGACTGGGAACACTTGCCAGGCGAGCTTTGTTTGTTACCATGTTTGCCTCCGCTATACCTGAAAAACAAGGATTGCCGGAAAAAGAATTGGAGAGCGCCAATGAAATCTTGGATAAAAAAGAGCTGTTTTATTTGATTTTAAATCAATTTGACGCACCGGATTATTACCGCGATAGCGAGAAATGGTGGGAAGAAAGACTTAATTTTGAATATAAAGGGCGCGAGTATAACTTATCGAGGCGTGATTTAAATTTAATATTAGATCACAACATGGTAGAAGTTCCGTATAAGACTTTTGCCGATGGTGATGAAACTCGCTCACTAGCTGATGTATTTCCGGAATATACATATCAAGTGCCGTTGGATCCGCAAGGTGAAAATTGGCAGACAAATATTAATGCTTTTGCTTTGGATGTGATGTATAAAATATCTATTCCGGACAGTGAAAAATTGCTTGATATTGCGTCAGATACAAAAAAAGAAGAACGCAAAGAATTGGGTAGAATTTTATCAAGTGACAGTTATGCTTTTTTGCCTGAGGGTGTAATGGTCTCTCCTGATATGATAGTTAAATTACAGCGAGTCGGGGAACAAGCTTTATCTCAATATTTACCGGAAGAAGATTTGAACGCTTATATGTTGCGGCGTTTTGAAGATAGTTCAGAATTGGCTCTGGTACTTATGAGGGAAGTTGAGTGGCAAAAATTGACCAATAAGCAAAAATTGGATTTCAGAGCGCTTGTATCTTGGATGATTAGAGCGGAAATGAATTTTTCTGCTGATTTTGTCCAGATTGCGGATCATACATTGTATTCTGATCAAGCTGATAAGGAAGCTCATCTTTTTGAAGATATAGAAAGCTGGGATGGAAAAAATATAAAATCTGTCATGAATAGAATGCGAGAAACTCAGTATGATTTTCAACAGGCAACAGGCGCATATTTAGAGTTTATTGATAAAACGCAATTGGATGACAAGAGAAAAGATGAAATAAAAACGCATATAAAGAATTATCGCAAAAAAATTACCCGTTGGCAGAATGACCAATTAGACAAGGTGTTTAACAGTAAAATAGATTATACGCGACGGGAGTTTGGTAAAAATTCAGAAGAAGCTATAAAGTGGATGAATTATAAATATCAATATCTGGATAGCTATAAAGGAGATGCGTCTTGATTCAAATGGAAAGATTGAATTAAAAACCCCCGTTTATAAACGGGGTTTTTAATTTATTAGGTTTTATATTAAGCTTTGCCAAGAGTTTCTTGGCCCGGTTTCCATTCCACCGGACATAATTCACCGCTTTGAATTGCTTTCAAAACACGCAATGTTTCTGTAACAGAACGGCCGACGCTGCCGGCGGAAACAACTATATAACGTACAATACCTTCAGGATCAATAATGAATAAGCCTCTTTCCGCTGAACCGTCATCTTCGTTTAAGATTTGATAATCGCGAGCAACGCTTTGCGTTGTGTCTGCCAAAATCGGATATTCAACCTCTGGGAGATCTTTTTCAAACCATGCTTTATGCGACCATTCCGAATCGGTTGAGCCGGCTAAAATTTCCGCTCCCAATTCCTTAAAGTCAGCTTGGTGCTTAGCAAAACCACGCAATTCGGTTGGACAAACAAAAGTAAAATCGCGTGGATACATAAAGAAAATCAACCATTTTCCTTTATAATCGCTCAAACTTATTTTTTTAAAGTCATCGCTACCTTTTTGGTATGCGACAATATTTTCAAAGTTTGGTGCTGGTTTTCCTATCTGTATCATAAATTTGTTTAAAATTAATTGTTATAAACCGTTTTATAACGGTCTGTAATTATATCATTATTTTTTGATTTGTTCAAATAGTTCGTTCGCGGCTCGCCAGTTGAAATTTTTCCAAAAGTCGGCAATGTAGGATTTTCTATCTGATCCGTAATCAGCAAAATAAGCATGTTCATATACATCTAAAACAATAATGGGCAAGCATCCCCATACACCTCCTTGATTATGAGCATCGGCACCATAAATTTTCAGCCTTTTTTGTTGAGTATCCCAAGCGAATACCACCCAACCGCGGACGGCCATTGCACTCTCTGTGAAATAATTGACAAAGTTATCTATTGAGCCCCATTTTTCTTTAATCGCGGCAGTGAGAGAATTATCGATCGGCTCGCCATCACCGCCCAAACAATTAAAGTAATATTCATGTAAATAAACGCCATTATTGGCAAAAGTTTCCTCAACTCGTAAAGCTCGCAATGCTGAATAAGTTTGATTTCCGGCCGCCGGCGTTTGTCCTGAAGCGATTTTTGCCAATTTTGCTTCTATTTCATTGGCTTTATTAACATAGCCGGCATATAATTTATCATGATGAATTTTTATCGTATCTTCAGAAATGCCTTGCAAATTTTGGCTAAAAGGCAATGGTTTGATGTTTAATTTTGGATCATTTCCCATAAGTTGTTGTTAATCATTAATTAAGATATTATTATAA